>NZ_JAMXFI010000165.1:0-18320 GCF_025460875.1 Microvirga yunnanensis | reverse complement strand
TCGCCCCGCCCGACTCCGCCAGAACCTTCGTGATCGCCGCCGTCAGGGACGTCTTGCCATGGTCCACGTGACCAATCGTCCCAATGTTGCAGTGCGGCTTATTGCGCTGAAACTTTTCCTTCGCCATCGTGGCACCCG
Source organism: Microvirga yunnanensis (assembly GCF_025460875.1). Taxonomy (NCBI): domain Bacteria; kingdom Pseudomonadati; phylum Pseudomonadota; class Alphaproteobacteria; order Hyphomicrobiales; family Methylobacteriaceae; genus Microvirga; species Microvirga yunnanensis. The sequence goes on along the minus strand of NZ_JAMXFI010000165.1, from coordinate 18,182 downwards.
TTCCTTTGATCGTTCAAATATTCGCTTAGTGGGTTCAGGCGTACTTCGCCTGAACCTCGGCAGCCACGTTCGACGGCACCTGCTCGTAGTGGTCGAACTGCATCGTGTAGTTGGCCCGGCCCTGGCTCATGGAGCGCAGGGTGTTCACGTAGCCGAACATGTTGGCGAGCGGGACCATCGCGTTGATGACCACGGCGTTGCCGCGCATGTCCTGGCCCTGGATCTGGCCACGACGGGAGTTGAGGTCGCCGATGACCGAACCCGTGTAGTCCTCGGGGGTCACGACCTCGACCTTCATCACCGGCTCGAGCAGAACCGATCCGCCCTTCTGGAGGGCCTCGCGGAGAGCGGCGCGAGAAGCGATTTCGAAGGCCAGGGCCGACGAGTCGACTTCGTGGAAGGCGCCGTCGACGAGTTCGACCTTGAGGTCGACCACCGGGAAGCCGGCGATCACGCCAGCGCCCACGACCGACTGGAGGCCCTTTTCGACGCCCGGGATGTATTCCTTCGGAACCGCGCCGCCGACGATCTTCGACTCGAAGGAGAAGCCCGCACCCTGCTCGTTCGGCTGGACGACCAGCTTCACGCGAGCGAACTGGCCCGTACCGCCGGTCTGCTTCTTGTGGGTGTAGTCGATCTCGGCCTTCTTCGTGATCGTCTCACGGTAGGCGACCTGCGGAGCGCCGATATTCGCATCGACCTTGTAGGTCCGACGGAGAATGTCGACCTTGATGTCGAGGTGAAGCTCGCCCATGCCCTTCAGGATCGTCTGGCCCGACTCCTGGTCGGTCGAGACGCGGAAGGACGGGTCCTCGGCGGCCAGCTTCGAGAGGGCGAGGCCCAGCTTCTCCTGGTCGGCCTTGGACTTCGGCTCGATCGCGATCTCGATGACCGGCTCCGGGAACTCCATGCGCTCCAGGATCACGGCCTTGTTCGGGTCGCAGAGCGTGTCGCCGGTACGGACGTCCTTGAGGCCGGCCAGGGCGACGATGTCGCCGGCATAAGCCTCCTTGATGTCCTCGCGGTTGTTCGCATGCATGAGCAGCATGCGGCCGACGCGCTCCTTCTTGTCGCGGGTCGAGTTGAGGATCGAGGAACCGGCCTCGACCTTGCCCGAATACACGCGGCAGAAGGTGATCGTGCCCACGAAGGGATCGTCCATGATCTTGAAGGCGAGCATGGCGAACGCGTCCTCGTCGGACGGCTTGCGGACGGTCTCTTCCTCGGTCTTGAAGTCGATGCCTTCCACCGCGCCACGGTCGACCGGGGACGGCAGGAAGTCGACGACCGCGTCGAGGAGCGGCTGAACGCCCTTGTTCTTGAACGCCGATCCGCAGAGAACCGGGTGGAACGCGCGACGCTGCACGGCGGTACGAACCAGGCGACGCAGGGTCGCCTCGTCCGGCTCCTGGCCGTCCAGGTAGGCCATCATGGCCTCGTCGTCCATCTCGACGGCCGCTTCGATCAGCTTGCCGCGATACTCGACGGCCTGGTCCTGCAGGTCGGCCGGGATCTCTTCCTCGCTGAAGGAAGCGCCCAGAGCCTCGCCGTTCCAGACGATCGCCTTCATCTTGATGAGGTCGATCACGCCCTGGAAGTTGCTCTCGGCGCCGATCGGCAGCTGAAGGCAGACGGGCTTGCCGGCCACGCGGTCGATGATGTCGGCCACGCACTTGAAGAAGTCGGCGCCGGTCTTGTCCATCTTGTTGACGAACACGATACGCGGAACGTCGTACTTGTCGGCCTGGCGCCAGACGGTCTCGGTCTGGGGCTCGACGCCCTGGTTGCCGTCGAGAACGCAGACGGCGCCGTCGAGCACGCGCAGCGAACGCTCGACCTCGATGGTGAAGTCGACGTGGCCGGGGGTGTCGATGATGTTCAGGCGCTTGCCGTTCCAGAAGCAGGTGGTGGCAGCGGACGTGATCGTGATGCCACGCTCCTGCTCCTGCTCCATCCAGTCCATGGTGGCGGCACCCTCGTGCACTTCACCGATCTTGTGGGACTTACCGGTGTAGTACAGGATGCGCTCGGTCGTGGTGGTCTTGCCGGCATCGATGTGGGCCATGATGCCGAAATTGCGGTAGTCCTCAATCGCGTGCGTGCGGGGCATCGCTCAGCTCCTCAGGCCGTTACCAGCGGTAATGCGAGAACGCACGGTTGGCTTCCGCCATACGGTGGGTGTCTTCGCGCTTCTTCACGGCATTGCCGCGGTTGTTGGATGCGTCGAGCAGCTCGGCGGACAGGCGCTCGACCATGGTCTTGTCGTTGCGGCCGCGGGCGGCCTGGATGATCCAGCGGATCGCGAGAGCCTGGCGGCGCTCGGCACGAACCTCGACCGGGACCTGGTAGGTGGCGCCGCCGACGCGGCGGGAGCGCACCTCGATCGCCGGGGCGACGTTGTCGAGGGCCTGCTTGAAGACCTCGAGCGGGTTCGCCTTGGCGCGGCTCTCGATGCTGTCGAAGGCACCGTAGACGATGCTCTCGGCAGCGGACTTCTTGCCGTCGTACATGATGGAGTTCATGAACTTGGTGACGACGATATCCCCGAACTTCGGATCCGGGATGATCTCACGCTTTTCGGCGCTGTGGCGGCGGGACATGAGCTGACCTCAATAACGGTTGACGGCTTACTTCGGCCGCTTCGCGCCGTACTTCGAACGGCGCTGCTTACGATTCTTCACGCCCTGGGTGTCGAGAACACCGCGGAGGATGTGATAACGGACACCCGGAAGGTCCTTCACGCGGCCGCCGCGGATCATGACCACGGAGTGCTCCTGAAGGTTGTGACCTTCGCCCGGGATGTACCCGATGACTTCGAACCCGTTCGTCAGACGAACCTTGGCGACCTTACGCAGAGCCGAGTTCGGCTTCTTCGGGGTCGTCGTGTAAACGCGCGTGCACACGCCGCGCTTCTGCGGGCAGGCCTCAAGCGCGGGGACCTTGTTCCGGCTCTTTTGCGCCGTCCGCGGCTTGCGGATCAGCTGAGAGATCGTTGGCATCCTGTGCCCTCTTTCACCAGCCACCGACCCGGTGGCCTTCTGAGTGTCTTCAACGGTTGAACGCTGCGCCTCGCTTCTGCGGACCTTTTGGGTTGCACAAAGCGAAGCCACGCCATTGACTTGGGATAAGCCCCTGGCGCGGTGCGATTGCAGAGGACCACGATCTTTTTTACCGCGGTCGTGCCCTAAATCTGACAAGTGTCAGTCAAGGTTGAGTTCGGCAGCGTTTAGGTGGCATCGGTCGAAGCTAGGCGCTTCGACTGGCGAAAACCTACGGCCAGCCGGAAAGTCCGGTCTCTCTAGCGCCCGAGTCGCGGAAAGTCAACAGGTTTCCGCTAACCAATCGGAAAGGAACCGACCGGGAGGGCTCGTCGCCGGGCTTGTTCTTCATGTGGGGGTCAAACCGGTCGGCGCAAGGGTCTTGTCCCGGCAGCCGGGCTGCCCTGCCCTGGCCGTTCCGCCGACAGGGCCGGGCAAGCCGCCAAGCTTGTCAGGGGGCCGGCCTCCCGGAATCGAAAAGGCCGCCCGGAGGCGGCCTTTCCAATCTTGCCGAACGTCTGGAGCCTTACTCGGCCGCCGGCGGCAGCTCGCTGACCTGGGCCTGGGACTCGGAGCGCTTCTGCTGCAGGATCAGCTCGTCGCGATGGGTCGCGACGGCCTTGACCTGGGCGGTGAGCGCGCCGGTGCCGGCCGGGATCAGGCTGCCGACGATGACGTTCTCCTTGAGGCCTTCGAGAGTGTCGACCTTGCCGTTGACCGCCGCCTCCGTGAGGACGCGGGTGGTCTCCTGGAAGGACGCGGCCGAGATGAACGAGCGGGTCTGCAGCGAGGCCTTGGTGATGCCGAGCAGAACCGGCACGCCTTCGGCGGGCTTCTTCTTCTCGGCCACGAGACGCTCGTTGATCTCCTCGAACTCGAGGCGATCGACCTGCTCGCCGGTGAGCAGCTCGGAATCGCCGCCCTCGGTGATCTCGACCTTCTGCAGCATCTGGCGAACGATCACCTCGATGTGCTTGTCGTTGATGAGCACGCCCTGGAGGCGGTAGACCTCCTGGATCTCGTTCACCAGATAGGCCGCCAGCTCCTCGACGCCCTTGATCGCCAGGATGTCGTGGGGCGCCGGGTTGCCGTCGACGATGAAGTCGCCGACCTCGACCACGTCGCCGTCCTGCAGGTGGATGTGCTTGCCCTTCGGGATCAGGTACTCCACCGGCTCGGAGCCATCGTGCGGGTTCAGCGTCAGGCGACGCTTGCTCTTGTAGTCGCGACCGAACTGGATCGTGCCGGACTTCTCCGCAATGATGGCCGCATCCTTCGGACGACGGGCTTCGAACAGCTCCGCCACGCGCGGCAGACCGCCCGTGATGTCGCGGGTCTTGGCGCTCTCGGTCGAGACGCGGGCCAGGATGTCGCCGGCCTTGACCTTCGAACCGGGATCGACCGCCAGGATCGCGTCCACGGGCAGCAGGTAGCGCGCGTCGCCGCCGCGGGCGACCTTGGCCACCTTCCCGCCGGCGCCCTGGATCACCACCGCCGGACGCAGGTCGGCCGTGCGGGGAGAACCGCGCCAGTCGATGACCACGCGCTTGGCGATGCCCGTCGACTCGTCCATGGACTCGATCATGGACGCGCCGTCCACCAGGTCCTCGTAGCCCACCGTCCCGTCGATCTCCGTGAGGATCGGACGGGAATACGGGTCCCACTCGGCGATGCGCTGGCCACGCTTGATCGTGTCGCCCTCGTCGACCTTCAGGCGCGAGCCGTATTGCAGGCGGTGAACCGCCCGCTCGGCGCCGTCCTGGCCGATGATCACGACAGCCACGTTGCGGCCCATGACCACGAGGTCGCCGTCGGAGTTGCGCGCAATGTTCTTGTTGCGGAACCCGATCTTGCCCTCGAAGCTCGACTCGATGAAGGACGAGTCGGCGATCTGGGCGGCACCGCCGATGTGGAAGGTGCGCATGGTGAGCTGCGTGCCCGGCTCGCCGATGGACTGCGCCGCGATGACGCCCACCGCCTCGCCGTGGTTGACCGGGGTGCCCCGGGCCAGGTCGCGGCCGTAGCAGGTGGCGCAGACGCCGTTCTTCGACTCGCAGACCAGCACGGAGCGGATCTTCACCTCCTGGATGCCGGCAGCGCCGATCGCCTCGAGGTGATGCTCCTCGATCATCGTCCCCTTGGGAACGATCACCGAGCCGTCCTGGGCCACCAGGTCCTCGGCCGTCGAACGGCCCAGGATGCGGGAGGCCAGCGACGCGACCACCTGGCCGGCGTCGATGATGGCCCGCATCTTGATGCCCTTCTCGGTGCCGCAATCCGGCTCACGGATGACTGCGTCCTGGGCCACGTCGACGAGGCGGCGGGTCAGGTAGCCCGAGTTCGCCGTCTTGAGCGCGGTGTCGGCCAGGCCCTTGCGGGCGCCGTGGGTCGAGTTGAAATACTCGAGAACGTCGAGGCCTTCCTTGAAGTTCGAGATGATCGGCGTCTCGATGATCTCGCCCGACGGCTTGGCCATGAGGCCGCGCATGGCCGCGAGCTGCTTCATCTGGGCCGGCGATCCACGGGCGCCCGAGTGGGACATCATGTAGATCGAGTTGACCGGCTTGTCGCGGCCCTGATCGTCCTTCTGGACCGTCGAGATACGGTTCATCATCTCGGCAGCCAGGCGGTCCGAGCACTTCGCCCAGGCGTCGACAACCTTGTTGTACTTCTCGCCCTGGGTGATGAGGCCGTCCTGGTACTGCTGCTCGTAGTCCTTCGCGAGGGCACGGGTCTCCTCGACGATCTGCCACTTGTTCTCCGGGATCACCATGTCGTCCTTGCCGAACGAGATGCCGGCGCGGAACGCGTTGTAGAACCCGAGGCCCATGATGCGATCACAGAAGATCACCGACTCCTTCTGACCGCAATGCCGGTAGACGGCATCGATCATGTTGGAGATCTCCTTCTTGGTCATGAGCTTGTTCACGACGTCGAAGGACAGGGCCGGATGCTTGGGCAGGAGACGTGAGAGCATCACGCGGCCGGGGGTGGTGTCGACGATCTTGGAGACCGGCTTCCCATCCTCGCCGAGGCCTTCCCAGCGGTAGCGGATCTTGGTGTGGAGCGTGATGACCTTCTCGTTGAGGGCGTGCTCGATCTCGCCCATGTCGGCGAAGGCCTTGCCCTGACCGGGCTGGCCGTCCGACACGATGGAGAGATAGTAGAGGCCGAGAACGATGTCCTGCGACGGCACGATGATCGGCTGACCATTGGCCGGGTGCAGGATGTTGTTCGTCGACATCATCAGCACGCGGGCCTCGAGCTGGGCCTCGAGCGAGAGCGGCACGTGGACGGCCATCTGGTCACCGTCGAAGTCCGCGTTGAACGCGGCGCAGACGAGCGGGTGCAGCTGGATCGCCTTGCCCTCGATGAGGGTGGGCTCGAAAGCCTGGATGCCGAGGCGGTGGAGCGTCGGGGCGCGGTTCAGGAGCACCGGGTGCTCGCGGATGACCTCGTCCAGGATGTCCCAGACTTCCGGCTTCTCCTTCTCGACGAGCTTCTTCGCCTGCTTGACGGTGGCCGACAGGCCGCGCGCGTCGAGCTTGGCGTAGATGAACGGCTTGAACAGCTCGAGCGCCATCTTCTTCGGCAGGCCGCACTGGTGCAGCTTGAGCTCCGGACCGACCACGATGACCGAACGGCCCGAGTAGTCGACGCGCTTGCCGAGGAGGTTCTGGCGGAAGCGGCCCTGCTTGCCCTTCAGCATGTCGGCGAGCGACTTCAGCGGACGCTTGTTGGCGCCCGTGATGACGCGGCCGCGGCGGCCGTTGTCGAACAGGGCGTCGACGGCCTCCTGGAGCATGCGCTTCTCGTTGCGGACGATGATGTCCGGCGCACGCAGCTCCATCAGGCGCTTCAGGCGGTTGTTGCGGTTGATGACGCGGCGGTAGAGGTCGTTCAGGTCCGAGGTCGCGAAGCGGCCGCCATCGAGCGGCACCAGCGGACGCAGGTCCGGCGGGATCACCGGCACGACCGTCATGATCATCCATTCCGGCTTGTTGCCCGACTGGACGAACGCCTCGATGATCTTGAGGCGCTTCATGAGCTTCTTGGGCTTCAGCTCGGACGTGGTGACGGCGATTTCCTCGCGGATCTCCTGCGCGGTCTTCTCGAGGTCGAGCTCCTGCAGGATCCGGCGGATCGCCTCGGCGCCGATCATGGCCGTGAACGAGTCCTCGCCGTACTCGTCCTGAGCACGGATGTACTCCTCCTCGGTGAGGAGCTGACGGTCCTTGAGAGGGGTCAGGCCCGCATCGACGACGATGTAGGACTCGAAATAGAGGATGCGCTCCAGATCCTTCAGGGTCATGTCGAGCAGCAGACCGATGCGGCTCGGCAGAGACTTCAGGAACCAGATGTGCGCGACGGGCGCGGCGAGCTCGATGTGGCCCATGCGGTCGCGACGGACGCGGGCCAGCGTCACCTCGACGCCGCACTTCTCGCAGATGACGCCCTTGTACTTCATGCGCTTGTACTTGCCGCACAGGCACTCGTAGTCCTTGATGGGACCGAAGATGCGCGCGCAGAACAAGCCGTCGCGCTCGGGCTTGAACGTACGGTAGTTGATGGTCTCCGGCTTCTTGATCTCGCCGTAGGACCAGGACAGAATCTTCTCAGGGCTCGCGATCGAGATCTTGATCTGATCGAAGCTCTGCGGCTGGGCCGTCTGGTTGAAGAGATTCATGACCTCTTGATTCATCGCCGTCTCCTGGGCTGAAGGGCGCTTACATAAGCACCCTCACCGGCAATTGCATGGGGCCGCGGCAGGAAAGCCGCGGCCGAACGTCAAACTTGAGGCGCCTGGGGCGCGCTTATTCCGCCGCCTCGGACGGAGGCAGCTGCTCCGCCTCGTTGGCGGCGCGCTTGGAGTTGGTCAGCTCCACGTTCAGGCCGAGCGAACGCATTTCCTTCACGAGAACGTTGAAGCTCTCCGGGATGCCCGACTCGAAGGTGTCGTCGCCGCGCACGATGGCCTCGTAGACCTTCGTGCGGCCAGCCACGTCGTCCGACTTGACCGTGAGCATTTCCTGCAGCGTGTAGGCGGCGCCGTAAGCTTCCAGAGCCCAGACCTCCATTTCGCCGAAGCGCTGGCCGCCGAACTGGGCCTTGCCGCCCAGCGGCTGCTGGGTGACGAGGCTGTAGGGGCCGATGGAGCGGGCGTGGATCTTGTCGTCCACGAGGTGGTGGAGCTTCAGCATGTAGATGTAGCCCACGGTCACCTTGCGGTCGAACGGCTCGCCCGTGCGTCCGTCATAGAGCGTCACCTGACCGGACGGGTTGAGACCGGCCTTCTCCAGCATGGCCTCGATATCCGCCTCCTTCGCGCCGTCGAAGACGGGCGTGGCGAACGGGACACCGCGGCGCAGCTTGTTGCCGAGCTCGACGAGCTCCTCGTCCGAGGCCTCGTCGATCTCCGGCATGTGGCCGTAGATCGACACGAGCTGCTCCCGCAGGCCCTGCGACTTGCCCGACTTCATGTAGGCGTCGACGGCCTGCGCGACCTGCTTGCCGAGACCCGCGGCGGCCCAGCCCAGGTGCGTCTCGAGGATCTGGCCGACGTTCATGCGGCTCGGCACGCCGAGCGGGTTGAGCACGATGTCCGCGTGGGTGCCGTCCTCCAGGAACGGCATGTCCTCGATCGGCACGATCCGCGACACGACACCCTTGTTGCCATGGCGGCCGGCCATCTTGTCGCCGGGCTGGATCTTGCGCTTCACCGCCACGAAGACCTTGACCATCTTCATGACGCCCGGAGGCAGCTCGTCGCCGCGCTGCAGCTTCTCGACCTTGTCGAGGAAGCGCTGCTCGAGGCGCTTCTTCGACTCGTCGTACTGCTTCTGCATGGCCTCGATCTCGGTCATCAGAGCATCGTCTTCGACCGCGAACTGCCACCACTGCGACCGCGGGTACTCGTTGAGGAGCTCGCGGCTGATCTGCGTGTCCTTCTTGAAGCCCTTCGGGCCCGCAACGGCGCTCCGGCCCGAGAGGATCTCGGCCAGGCGCGCATAGGTGTTGCGGTCGAGGATCGCCTGCTCGTCGTCGCGGTCCTTGGCGAGACGCTCGATCTCCTCGCGCTCGATGGCCTGGGCGCGCTCGTCCTTGTCGACGCCGTGGCGGTTGAAGACGCGGACTTCCACGATGGTGCCGGTCACGCCCGGGGGCACGCGCAGCGAGGTGTCGCGGACGTCGGAGGCCTTCTCGCCGAAGATGGCGCGCAGAAGCTTCTCTTCCGGCGTCATCGGGCTCTCGCCCTTCGGGGTGATCTTGCCGACCAGGATGTCGCCCGCATGGACCTCGGCGCCGATATACACGATGCCGGCTTCGTCGAGGTTCTTCAGCGCCTCTTCCGAAACGTTCGGAATGTCGCGCGTGATTTCCTCGGGACCCAGCTTCGTGTCGCGGGCCATCACTTCGAACTCCTCGATGTGGATCGAGGTGAAGACGTCTTCCTTCACGATCCGCTCGGACAGCAGGATCGAGTCTTCGAAGTTGTAGCCGTTCCAGGGCATGAACGCGACGAGCACGTTCCGGCCGAGCGCCAGCTCGCCGTATTCGGTCGAGGGACCGTCGGCGATGATGTCGCCCTTGCGGACGAGGTCGCCGGCGCGCACCAGCGGCTTCTGCGTGATGCAGGTCGACTGGTTGGAGCGCTGGAACTTCTGCAGGCGGTAGATGTCGACGCCCGGACGGGTCGGATCGGTGTTCTCCGTCGCACGGATGACGATACGGGTCGCGTCCACCTGGTCGACCACGCCGGTACGGCGGGCCGCGATGGCGGCGCCCGAGTCCCGGGCCACGACGGCCTCCATGCCGGTGCCGACGAACGGAGCGTCGGCCTGGACCAGAGGCACGGCCTGGCGCTGCATGTTCGAGCCCATGAGGGCGCGGTTCGCGTCGTCGTTCTCGAGGAACGGGATGAGCGCGGCGGCGACCGACACGAGCTGCTTCGGCGAGACTTCCATCAGGTCGACGCGATCGGGAGCCGCCACGATGTTCTCACCGGCGCGGCGGCAGATCACGAGCTCTTCCGTCAGGGTACCCTGTTCGTCGAGCGGCGAGTTGGCCTGGGCGATGTTGTACTTCGCCTCCTCCATGGCGGAGAGGTAGATCACCTCGTCCGTCACGCGGCTGTCGCGCACGCGGCGGAACGGCGTCTCGATGAAGCCGTACTTGTTGACGCGGGCGAAGGTCGCGAGCGAGTTGATCAGACCGATATTCGGGCCTTCCGGCGTCTCGATCGGGCAGATGCGGCCATAGTGCGTCGGGTGCACGTCGCGGACCTCGAAGCCGGCGCGCTCGCGGGTCAGACCACCCGGGCCCAGGGCCGAAAGGCGACGCTTGTGCGTGACTTCCGAGAGCGGGTTCGTCTGGTCCATGAACTGCGAGAGCTGCGAGGAGCCGAAGAACTCGCGCACGGCGGCGGCCGCCGGCTTCGCGTTGATCAGGTCCTGCGGCATGACCGTGTCGATGTCGACGGACGACATGCGCTCCTTGATCGCGCGCTCCATCCGGAGAAGACCCAGACGGTACTGGTTCTCCATGAGCTCGCCGACCGAACGCACGCGGCGGTTGCCGAGGTGGTCGATGTCGTCGATCTCGCCCTTGCCGTCGCGCAGGTCCACGAGCGCCTTCGTGACCGCCAGGATGTCCTCGCGGCGCAGGGTGCGCACGGTGTCCTCGGCGTCGAGGTCGAGGCGCATGTTCATCTTCACGCGGCCGACCGCCGAGAGGTCGTAGCGCTCGGGATCGAAGAACAGCGAGTTGAACATGGCCTCCGCCGTCTCGAGGATCGGCGGCTCGCCCGGACGCATGACGCGATAGATGTCGAACAGGGCGTCCTCGCGGGAGGAAGCCTTGTCGATGGCGAGGGTGTTGCGGATGTACGGGCCGACCGTGACGTGGTCGATGTCGAGCACCGGGATCTCGGTGAACCCGGCATCCTCCAGGCCCTTCAGCAGCTTCTCGGTGATCTCGTCGCCCGCCTCGGCGTAGATCTCGCCGGTGGAGGGGTTCACGAGATCTTCGCCGATGTACTGGCCGTAGAGGTCCTCGTCCGAGGCACGCAGGTTCTTGAGGCCCTTCTCGGCGAGCTGGCGGGCGGCGCGCGCCGTCAGCTTCTTGCCGGCCTCGAGCACGACCTCGCCGGACTTGGCGTCGACCAGGTCGACGGAAGCCTTGAAGCCCTTCATGCGCTCGGCGTCGAACGGCACCGACCAGGCGTCGCCGTCCCGGGTGTAGATGACGTGGTTGTAGAAGGTGTTGAGGATCTCCTCCCCGTCGAGGCCCAGGGCGTAGAGCAGCGACGTGGCCGGGATCTTGCGCTTGCGGTCGATGCGCGCATAGACGATGTCCTTGGCGTCGAACTCGATGTCGAGCCAGGACCCGCGATACGGGATGATGCGGGCGGCGAACAGCAGCTTGCCCGAGGAGTGCGTCTTGCCCTTGTCGTGGTCGAAGAACACGCCCGGAGAGCGGTGCATCTGAGACACGATGACGCGCTCGGTGCCGTTCACGATGAAGGTGCCGTTATCCGTCATGAGCGGCATGTCGCCCATGTAGACGTCCTGCTCCTTGATGTCCTTCACGGAGCGGGCGCCGGTGTCCGGGTCCACATCGAACACGATGAGGCGCAGCGTGACCTTGAGCGGCGCAGCGAAGGTCATGCCCCGCTGACGGCACTCGTCCACGTCGTATTTCGGCGGCTCGAACGTGTACTTCACGAATTCGAGCAGGGCGGTATTCGAAAAGTCCGAAATCGGGAAAACCGATTTGAAGACGGCTTGCAAGCCCTCTTCCGGCCGGCCACCCTTTGGCTCTTCGACCATCAGGAACTGGTCGTAGGATGCCTTCTGAACCTCGATCAGGTTCGGCATCTCCGCCACTTCCTTGATTTTCCCGAAGAACTTGCGAATGCGCTTCCGGCCGATCAGTGTGTTGGCCATCTGGACCTCGTTCCTCTACACGGCTAATCGAGAACCCCGGAGGGTCAGGCTTCTCGATTAGCCGCCCGGCGAAAAGCGCCGGTTTTTCGAACCAATCCGGGCTCGCGGGGAGCCCTTCCAAAACGCCGTCAAGGAAGCCCGGCCTCTTTGACGACACAACGGCCCCAAGCGAAATTGCCTGGGACCGCGTGTTTTTGAGCCCCGATATCTCGGGGGCAACCCTGCAGCCCTGACGGGCCGCAAAATTACTTAAGCTCGACCTTGGCGCCGACCTTCTCGAGGGTCGCCTTGATCTTCTCGGCTTCGTCCTTGGAAACGCCTTCCTTGACGGGCTTCGGCGCACCTTCGACGAGGTCCTTGGCTTCCTTCAGGCCCAGGCCCGTGATGCCACGGACTTCCTTGATGACCTCGATCTTCTTGTCGCCGGCAGCAGCCAGGACGACCGTGAACTCGGTCTGCTCTTCGGCCGGAGCGGCGCCAGCGCCACCGGCGCCCGGAGCAGCCGCGACGGCAACAGCCGCAGCGGCGGAAACGCCCCACTTCTCTTCGAGCATCTTCGAGAGCTCGGCGGCCTCGAGAACGGTCAGCGACGACAGATCGTCAACGAGCTTGGCAAGATCAGCCATTTCTTAGTTCCTTAAAGTTCAGTTCGAACGGTTTGATGGTTGAGGTTACGGCCTCACGCCGCTTCGCCTGTCTTGGCATAGGCCCCGAACACGCGGGCGAGCTTCGCCGCCGGCGCAGTGCTGAGCTGAGCGATCTTCGTAGCCGGAGCCTGGATAAGGCCGACCAGCTTGCCGCGCAGTTCGTCGAGGGACGGAAGGGTGGCAAGCGCCTTCACTCCGTCCACGTTCAGGGCGGTCGTTCCCATTGCGCCGCCGAGGATCACGAGTTTCTCGTTAGCCTTGGCGAAATCAACAGCGACCTTGGGCGCCGCGACCGGATCGCTCGAGTAAGCGATCAGGGTCGGACCTTTCATGAGGCCCGAAATGGACGCGACGTCCTTGCCTTCGAGAGCGATTTTGGCGAGGCTGTTTTTTGCGACCTTCACGGTGGCGCCGGCCTGCTTCATCTGCGCGCGCAGCTTCTGCATGTCGGCGACCGTGAGACCAGCATAGTGGGCGACGACGACAACGCTCGTGGTGCTAAACACGTCGTTGAGAGTCGAGACGAGCTCGCGCTTTGCTGCTCTTTCCACTGGGCTCTCTCCGGTTGGCGGATATGTCCGCCGGTTGCATTTGCCGTTCAAGGCCCGGACTTGCATCCGAGGGCATCCCTGAACGACGCTCTCGCAAGCCCTGTCCCCCAAATGACGCCTGGCGGCGCACCGGGTGAGATGGTTCGAACCGACTCTCTTCACCTGCGTTGAACAGGTGTCAAACTCGGCTTCCCCGTCTATGCAGGCCCTTTCGAATTAAACCGGCTCGCCGGCACCTGCAGTCTCGGACAGGACATAGCCGGAACGCGCCAAAGGTCGCCCTTTGGCTCGCCGGCTTGTCACCGCCCCGTCTCCGGGACGGATTCGCAGCCAGAAGCCCACGCAAAAGCGGAGCCTCGGCCTATGTTGGAAACTCAACGCGTTCTATTAAGCCTTTCTGAAGCATTTGCCAAGAGGAATTTTCCCGAGTCGGGGAACTAATTGACGTTACGTCGTTTCCGCAGGCCGTCCGCGCCCGTGCGGGCAGCCGGGAGGCCACGGCGAAGGCTTCAGAATGCAACGATATGGTGGCTCCGGAAGGCCCTTTCAAGAGGGGAACGGTGGCGCCCGGGATCAGGAAGGGCTCACCCGTCGTCGGTCGGGCCGGCCGCTCTCGTCCGGCACAGGGCTGCCCGTTCGAGAAGGAAGGCCTTCTCGCGCTCGTTGCCGCTCAAGGACGCCGCAAGCTCGAACTGAACCCTGGCTTCGGCCGCCCGGCCGGCCCGGAGCAGGACATCGCCCCGGGCGGCCGGCAGCGGGGCGTAGCGGGGCAAGGCGGCGGGATCGATCAGGTCCAGCAGCGTCAGGCCGGCCTCCGGGCCGAACGCCATGCTGTGGGCGATCGCCCGGTTGAGGTCGACCACGGGCGAAGGCGTCACGGCGCGCAGCTCATCGTACAGGGCGGCAATCCTGCGCCAGTCCGTGTCCTCCGGGCGGTTCGCCCGGGCATGGCAGGCGGCGAGCGCGGCCTGAAGGGCATAGGGGCCTCCGGCGCCGCCCAGGGCTTCGGCGCGCTCCAGAGCGGCCAGGCCTCGCCGGATCAGGAGCCGGTCCCAGCGGGCCCGGTTCTGCCGGGTCAGCGGGACCGGCAGGCCGTCCGGAGAAAGGCGGGCCGGCAGGCGCGAGGCCTGGATCTCCATGAGGGCCAGGAGGCCGAAGACCTCGGGCTCGTCGGGTGCCAGGCCGGCCAGGATGCGGCCCAGGCGCTGGGCCTCGGCGCAGAGGGTCGGGCGGGTCAGATCTGTCCCGGACGTCGCCGCATAGCCCTCGTTGAAGATCAGGTAGACGACCTCCAGGACCGAGGCGAGGCGCTCCTGCCGCTCCCTGCCCCGCGGCACCTCGAAGGTCAGGCCCGCTTCGCCGAGGGCTCTCTTCGCCCGGACGATGCGCTGGGCGATGGCGGCCTCGCTCGCCAGGTAGGCGCGGGCGATTTCCTGTGTGGTCAGCCCGCCGATCAGGCGCAGGGTCAGAGCCGAGCGGGCGTCGGGCGACAGGACCGGATGGCAGGCCGTGAAGACGAGGCCCAGCAGCTCGTCCCCGACATCGTCGTCCAGGGCGGTCTCGAGCGCCTCGATGCCGGTCTCGTCCCATTCCGACAGGTCACGGCCGAGCTCCGCGTGCTTTCGTGCGAGCATCCGGCCGCGCCGCAGCCGGTCGATGGCCCGGCGCTTGGCCGTGGCCGTCATCCAGGCGCCGGGATTGGCCGGAATGCCGGCTCGCGGCCATTCGGCCAGGGCCGTCACGAAGGCGTCCTGCGCCAGCTCCTCGGCCAGATCCACGTCGCGCGTCATCCGGGCGAGGACCGCGATGATCCTGGCCCGCTCGATCCGGAAGATCGCCTCGATCGCCCGGTGGGTCTCGGCGGCCGTCATGGTCTCACGCAGGAGGTCGCCGGACGTCCGGGCGGATCATCCACGGGCTCAAAGCCCGGGAGTCTTTGCACGGAGCTGCTTTTCCCGCTCGGCGATGTCCGGGGTCACGACATCGCCGAAATCCGCCATCTCGTAGAAGGGCCGGATCTCGATCTCGCTCGGGCCGAACATCGGGTTGGGGCAGCGCTTCACCCACTCGACCGCCTCGGCCATGTCCTTGACCTCCCAGACCCAGAAGCCGGCCACGAGTTCGCGCGTTTCGGCGAAAGGCCCGTCGATCACGGTGCGGCTCGGGCCGTCGAAGGCGACCCGCTTGCCCTGCGAGGACGGCTTGAGTCCGTCCCCGGCCAGGAGAACGCCGGCCTTGACCAGCTCCTCGTTGAAGCGGCCCATGGCCTCGAAAAGCTCGGTCGTGGGCATGACGCCCGCTTCGCTGTCCTCGGTGGCCTTGACCAACACCATCACGCGCATCGTCTCATCTCCTTGTGAACCAGGGAGGCCTCACGGGCTCTCCTGTCCCTTACGACGAACGGGCATCGGCCGGATCGACAACCCGCGGAGACTTTTTTGCACCAGGACGGCCGCAAAGGGGACTCGGAAAAGAAAAAGCCCGGCGCAGGGGCCGGGCTTTCTCGGTTTTCATGGGGATGGGCTTGATCAGCCGCCGATCACCGACGAGGGATCGACCTTCACGCCCGGGCCCATCGTCGAGGAGATCGCGACGCGCTGGATGTAGGTGCCCTTGGCGCCCGTGGGCTTCGCGCGGGAGACCGCATCGGCGAACGCCTTGATGTTCTCCACCAGCTTGCCCTCGTCGAACGAGGCCTTGCCGATGCCGGCATGGACGATGCCGGCCTTCTCGACGCGGAACTCGACGGCGCCGCCCTTGGCGGCCTCGACGGCGCCCTTCACGTCCATGGTGACCGTTCCGACCTTCGGGTTCGGCATCAGGCCGCGCGGGCCCAGAACCTTACCGAGACGGCCGACCAGCGGCATCATGTCGGGAGTGGCGATGCAGCGGTCGAAGTCGATCGTGCCGCCGTTGACGACCTCAAACAGGTCCTCGGCGCCCACCACGTCGGCACCGGCCGCCTTGGCCTCATCGGCCTTGGCGCCACGGGCGAAGACGGCAACCCGGACCGTCCGGCCGGAGCCGTTCGGCAGGTTGCAGACGCCGCGGACCATCTGGTCGGCGTGGCGGGGATCGACGCCGAGATTCATCGAGATCTCGATGGTCTCGTCGAACTTCGCCTTGGCGCGTTCCTTGATCAGCTTCACCGCGTCCTGGATCGGGTAGAGCTTGGTGACCTCGATGCCCTCGCGGGCGGCGCGGATGCGCTTTCCTTCGTTTGCAGCCATCATGCCCTCCTTACGCCACTTCCATGCCCATCGAGCGCGCGGAGCCCTCGATCATGGCCATGGCGGATTCAACGGTGTCGCAGTTGAGATCGACCATCTTCTTCTCGGCGATCTCGCGGATCTGGTCGCGGGTCACGCGGCCGACATTGCCGCCCTTGCCGGGGGTCTGCGAACCCTTGTCGATCTTCGCGGCCTTCTTGAGGAAGTACGAGACCGGGGGCTGCTTCATCTCGAAGGTGAAGGAACGATCCTGATACGCGGTGATGATCACCGGGATCGGGGTGCCCTTCTCCATCTGCGAGGTCTTCGCGTTGAAGGCCTTGCAGAATTCCATGATGTTCAGGCCGCGCTGACCGAGCGCCGGACCGATCGGCGGCGACGGGTTGGCTGCGCCTGCGGGCACTTGAAGCTTAACGTAGCCCGAGATTTTCTTTGCCATAGGACTGCTCCCAATGGACCAACCGCCCGGCGCCAACCGAGCGGAATGGCAGTTGCAGATCGCGGTGCGGCCTGTTGCCCCCGGCTGGCGACCGGGCAGACCTCCCGCGGATGAAGGCTCCTCTCAGGGAGCCTGGAAAGCGGCACCGTCGAGGTGCCACTTCCCTCCGGTCAGATCTTTTCGACCTGGCCGTATTCGAGTTCGACCGGCGTGGCGCGGCCGAAAATGGAGACCGCCACCTTGAGGCGGGCCCGGGAATGGTCGACTTCCTCGACCACGCCGTTGAAGGAGGCGAACGGACCGTCGGAGACGCGAACCTGCTCGCCGACCTCGAAGCTGACGGACGGCTTGGGGTGGTCGACGCCCTCGGCCACCTGGCCCTTGATCCGCTCGGCCTCCCGGTCCGGGATCGGGACCGGCTTGGACTTGTCGGCGCCCAGGAAGCCCGTCACCTTGGGGGTATTCTTGATGAGGTGATAGACCTCGTCGGTCAGGTCGCACTTGACCAGAACGTAGCCCGGGAAGAACTTGCGCTCGGTGTCGACCTTGCGGCCGCGGCGCACCTCGACGACCTTCTCGGTCGGGACCATGACCTCGTCGAACTTGTCCTCGAGGCCGCGCTGCGCGGCCTGGTCCTTGATCGACTGGGCGACCTTGTTCTCGAAGTTCGAATAGGCGTGGACGATGTACCAACGCTTCGTCATTGCATCCGCCTCTTAACCGCCAAGCCCGAGGATCACCGAGCGAACACCCCAGCCGATCGCCTGATCGACGACCAGGAAGAACAGGCTGGCCACCACCACCATCACGAACACCATGGCGGTCGTGATCATGGTCTCCTTGCGCGTCGGCCAGGTCACCTTCGCGGCTTCCGAGCGGACCTGCTGTATGAAATCGAACGGGTTCGTCTTCGCCATTTCCTTAACGTCCACATCACCTTGAGAGCGGCTGCGAACGTCCTCCATGGGCATGCTTGAGCCCAAATTGAAGGGGCGCGAGGCTGCTTTTCGAGCCTCGCGCCACCTGTTCAAACCATCTACGGGGCGCCTCTCTAGCGCAAAACGCCCGCTTTGTCGACCGCTGGCAGGAGTGGAGGGACTCGAACCCCCAACCCCCGGTTTTGGAGACCGGTGCTCTAGCCGATTGAGCTACACTCCTCCGGCGGTCAACAGGCGGCGGAAGCCCGCCACCTGGATCGGTGTTAGTCCATCACGGCGGCGACGACGCCGGCGCCGACGGTACGGCCGCCTTCGCGGATGGCGAAGCGCAGCTTCTCTTCCATGGCGATCGGAGCGATCAGCTCCACTTCCATGGTGATGTTGTCGCCCGGCA
>NZ_JAMXFI010000164.1:0-18410 GCF_025460875.1 Microvirga yunnanensis | reverse complement strand
GAGTCAGTTGTGCTCATTGCAAGCTGATGCAAGCGACGTCGTATGACCTGAGATCAACGATCGAGGCTTCGTTTCACATTCTGCTACTCGAAGATCATTGTGCATGCATCGACCGGTTCTGCCGGGGAACCAGACGATTGGGCCGGAACGGCGCGAGTGCCGCATCCGGGCGCTCTTCGAGCAACTCTGCTGCAACCATGGAACCTATCAACGGCGCGAGAGTGACTCCACTGTGCATGACTGAAATGTAGTATCCGTCGATCTCCGAGATAGGTCCGACCGCCGGCAGCCCATCCGCCGGAATAGCCCGTATCCCAAGTTTGACGTCACTGGCCTTCATGGAAGTCAGCGCCGGAATAACGCGGCTCGCCTCTTGAATGAGAGCATTGGCCTCTGGCATTGCTGGATCGACGATGGAGGTGGGGCCAAGCGCGTGGATTGCATCATTCTTGCAGATTAGGAGCCTACCTGATGCGTCTGGTCTGATATGACAGCGAGGTGTAAACAGCACGTGATCCAGATAGCTACCCGGGGCATGGACGTACACGAGCAGGCCATAGCTGGGATTCATCGGAACACGAAGTTCTTCCGGAAGCACAGGATCATCAGCCCACCGGCCCATACAATTGACAACGGTGTCAGCCCGATAGGAGGTGCCTGTCTCTGTCCTGACGCCCACAACCTTCTGGCCGGCCCACTCGACACCAGACACTCTTGTGTTGGTTACCACCGTCGTACCAAGCGCCGAGGCTGCCGCCAGCAAGCCACGCACATACGAATCTGTGTTGACCCATCCCTCTTCAGGGAAAAACGCCACAGGAGCCTCGCCTATTGTGCCGGTGTCGATAGATGGAGCAAGGCTGAGTGCCTGGTCGGCTGAGATCCAGCGTGCCTTGTAGCCCCAGCCCTGAAGACGCTCGACATTGGTGATATGCGCCTCCTGGTCGCGCCCTTCACGCCACTCCAGACAGCCGGATTCATGGTACCAATCTCCGTCGAGTTCTTCGGCCAAGCGCCTATGGGCGCCCATCCCGGCGACGTTGAGGTCATGATACGCGCGTGGGCTCTTATCGTGAGCATTGACCCAAGCGAAACTGGTTGAGGATGTCCCCCCGCCAATATCCCCAGCCTCGATCACGGTGACTTTTGCTCCACCTTGTGCAAGCCGGAACGCGATCGAGGCCCCAACCACTCCTGCACCGATGACGATGAATGACTGTCGGGACACAGGACCTTCCTTCCTAATCAGTTGATGCCAACGTGGCAGTGACGGTTATGACTCACCGGCTTCAGGGCTTACCGAAAGTACCGGCGCGTTTGAAGATCGGTACTGTTCAGCCTCGTTTCCCACTGTGCCCGCAGAACCATCTGGAGGATCCAGCGCAGATGAGCATGTACCCATTGATGCATCGCGTGATCCTCCTTCCTGGCGTATCCAGAAGATACCCCTTAGAATCTCGCGTACCGACGCGGTCTGAGGCCCGCATGGAACCAGTTTACCAGCGAGACGGTATCGTAGACGGGAAGCCCAACGGCTTCGCTGATATCGGCCGAGAAGGGAGCCAGATTCGTGCATTCTAACACGAGTGCTCCGATCTCGGGATGATCTGACACGAAGCGTTTGGCGACCTCCAGAACTTCAGACCTGAGTTTCTCATAGGGCACGCTGGTGTCACCATGCTTGATCCACCGGACAAAATCCGAGTTCTGGGGCATACCCGCGACCGGCGTGTCGTGCGGAATGCCAACCGCATCGAAGTATCGCCCATTCAGAACTTCGCCGTTGTATGTCATCACGCCCACGCGCTTGCCCGTCGGGATCAATTGCTGAACCATCGGGACTTGGAGGAGGCTGCTGGTCGCTACCGGAACAGAGCAAAAGTCTGCCAGTTCGCGCTGGTAGATCGATAGAAACCCACATGTCGTGGTGATCCCGTCGACTCCGGCGTCGATCAGCTCCTGCGCGGCTCTCTTGAACGGCTCAAGCAAGCTCACATTGTGAAGGTCCGTCATGCCTGTAGGGACAGCGTCCTGAACAATCTTGTACTGGACCGGAAAGTCCCATGTCTCGGCATTGCCGATGTCGCCAAGGTAGCGTTGGAAACTCGTGTTGACCATCAGGATACCGATGGTGACGCCATAATATGTCTTTTTACGCATGTGCTATCCAATTATAAACATGATGCCACCCAGGGGCTGGAACACGTTAAGCGGGCTCCAGCTCCACCACGAACGGTTCAAGGTAGTCATCCAAGTCGACCTCAAGGACCGAGTTGAAGACGTTCGTGGCGACCATCGTTCCGGCAAAGCCAATCAGCGTGACGACCCCAGTTTCATCAAAGTGCCGTCTGAGTTCCTGCCAGATGTCGTCGGAGAGCTTCCCACGCCGTTCTCCGATCGCTTGTCCAACCTTGAGAAGGATGGCCTCGATCTCGGTCGGGTTGAAGTCCCGGGGCTCAATCCCCGCCTCTTTCAACAGTCGGCGGAAAAAGGTGGCGCACAGGACGCAGTCGGAACCGGTCGAAATGGCATACGCGAAGACATTGAAGGCCCGAACCCCAACAAGATCTTTCGCAGCTTTCTGCAGTTCGTAGAAGCCTTTGTACGTCCGATAAGCCGGAAGGGAGTGCAGGATCGCCTTTTTCATATTCGTGACTTGGCCGACGCGGGCGACCTCGTCGTCATATGCCGCATCCTGCTCAGAACTCCCGCGACCACGCTCGACAGCACTAACCCTGCTCATTGTAACCTCATGTGTATCAAGTGTCTCGATGTGTTTGATCAGTTCTGGAACTGATGAGGTGTCTTGCTACCATGCGGGAATGACGGTGCCATTGAAGCGCTGAACAATGTAGTTTTTGATCGGCTCAGATTCGAAAACAGCGATGAACCGCTTGATTTGAGGATCATCGACTTTGTCATTGCGTGCGCTCCAGACGATCGCCCACGGAGACGTCTTGTCTTCGAGCATAATGGCGTTCTTCGGATCGAGCCCCGCCAAGACGCCCTTGTTGAGGGTTACAAACGCGGCTCCGAGATCGCTTAACGACCGGGGCAGCATGATCTCGTCAAGCAGGATGATATCAAGGTTCTTTGGATTCTCGGCAACGTCACGAACGCTGGCGCTGATCGAGGCAGGATCCTTGAGCTTGATCAAGCCTGCCTTCTGAAGGAGAGCCAAGGCGCGAGACTCGTTTGCCGGATCGTTCGGAATGCCGATCTTTGCGCCATTCGGGATTTCGGCAAGCGACTTGTACTTCGCCGAGTAGATGCCGCCGGGCGCGACGTAAGCAGGTTTGATCGCAGAGATCTTGTAGCCTCGTGACTCGTTCTGCCTCTGCATGTAGGGCACATGCTGGAAATTGCTGACGTCGATATCGCCCGCCTGGGTGGCCTCGTTGATCTGAGTCGGTTCAGTGAATTCGGTCACTTCGACTTTGAAGCCTTCACCATTGGCCTTCTTGGCAGCTTCCTTCAAGAAGTCAGCAAAAGGACCTGGAGACGCTCCAACGCGAAGGGCCGTGTCGGACGCATAGCATAAACTGCTCAACCCAATCATCAATGCTGCGGTGACGGTGCGAAGGTTACTGAATTTCATCGAGCCATTCTCTTAGTGGTTGAACGTAAGCGTCAGGATCAATGAGTCAGATCGTTTAAACTCGGAAACGCGATATTCGCGATCAAGCCGACACGGCTGGCTGCCCCTGAACCTTGCCTAGAATCTGGTTATGACACTTGGGCGCGAGATACCGGGCGCGCTCGCGGCCGGTATCCCTTCACCTTACTTAACGAAGCCGGCTTCCCGGAACGCTTTTTCGGCACCAGGGTGCAGTGGGACGGGCTGAACCTTCGCAGCCAAGGCCGGATCGTAGCGACCTATTGCTTGGTAGATATTCGCCAGTCGCGAGCGGTTGGACATGATGGCTTTGGTCATCCCGTACACGAAATCCTCGGGCAGATCGGAGGACACCAGGTAGATATTGCCCATTGAGCTGACTGAGACGTCGGCGCTCTGGAGCTCCGGGAAGGTGCCTGCTTTGATCACGCCGCGACTGTAGCCGTACTTCTCGGAGAGATTCTTCTGCAACTCTTCCGGAAATGAAGCAAACTTCACCTTGCGGCGTCCATCCACGATCTGGCTAGCAAGCCCGGACGGAATTTCACCGGCAGTCCAGAGCACGTTGAACTGATTGTCATTGAAGCCTTGGATGAGTTCGCCATAGGACGAAATCACTACTTTGCCACCACCTTCACGGATCTTGGCAAAGGAGTTCCCGTAAAATTCGAGGGCGCGCTGAAGCGTCAGGTGCTCGGAGGTCGCCGGCGCCGTGACGCCGATCGTGAGTTTCGGGTCGCTCAAAATCTCCGCAAGCGAACGCTTCTCTTCGACCGGTACATAGACCATGTAGTAGACGTCGACGCCGGTTGAGCCGAGGGTCCGCAGCTTGTCGTGCTTCTGCTTATAGGGTTCCTCACCCTTGAAGGCTGCAGCACTCAGGAAATCGATTCCCATACCAATCTGGCTGAGACCAGCCTGGATGCGGGTCGGATTGTCTTTACCGCCACCCGGAACAACGCGGATGCTGGTATCGGGTATGGCTTCCATCACGAGAGTCGAGACCCCCGTCGTCTGGGTGAACCAAGCACCGCCAGGCGAGCCGGAGGCCCATTCCAGGTTTTTCGTTTGAGCTGCGGCCGGAAGCGGTGCGGCGAGGATCGCGCCAAGCAGCGCAAGCTGTGACAGTCTTGAGAATAGACGGTGCGGCATAGGATTAGCTCCCTTCGTGCGGGTTAGAGGGACGGGCATCAGGTTGAAGGCGGAGACGCGAGGCCTCTTCAGCTTCGAACTCGGCGAGGGTCGCCGCATCGGCGGGGTACAGTCCAACCAGCTGGGCTCCGGCAGCAACACGCCTTTGAACCCAGGCCTCAAACCGGTTCTGCTTCTCCCCTCCAGTGGCGATGTCCTCAGCAAGGTGGGGTGGTACGACAAGAACTCCATCCTCGTCGGCAACGATCAGGTCTCCTGGCCAAATCGCTGCGTCGCCACACCCAATCGGCTCATCCCAACCGGCAAAACTCAAACCTCCAATGGAGGGCGGCGAGGCGGTGCCGCTCGCCCAAACAGGAAGTCCAACCTGCCGCAGGCCGGGGAGATCCCGCACCACACCGTCGCTGATAATGCCCTGAACACCTTGGATACGAAGGCGATCGGCAAAGATATCGCCCACCGTGCCTGCGCCCTGATGCCCACGCGCATCAATGACAATGATGCTGCCTGCGGGTGCGGCATCGATGGCAGCGGGAAGAGCGTCGCGCCAGCCATAGCTCGCGGGCACGGCTTTGTCGTCACGCTCCGGTACAAAACGCAAGGTGAAAGCTGGACCGCAGATTGCCTGGTCCCCAACCAACCGGCGTGGGCCAGCGAGAAAGCTCCGGCGCATCCCATTCTTGATCAACTGGCTCGACAGCGTCGGGGTACCGACGGCTGCAAGGCGGGCCAAGAGCGCAGGCGACGGCAGGGTAGAGTGATCGCTGGGTTCGGACATGGTGGCTCACTCGAACGCAGGATCGACAGGAACGCGGTAGGCTGTGACGAGCCGGTTGGTCTCGTTTGCCATGCCGATGACTGCGACAAGTTCGGCGAACATCGCGTCACTCATACCAGCCTTTCGGGCTGCAGCACTGTGGCTGGCGATGCAATAAGTGCAGTTGTTCGTGACGCTGACGGCTAAATAGACCATTTCTTTGACCAACGGATCGAGAGCGCCCGGCGCCATCACCTCCTTGATGCTTTCCCAGGTCCGCTTCAGGGTCTTGGGATCACGGGCGAGATACTTCCAGAAGTCATTCACGTCGGCCACGTCGCGTGTCCGCTTGATATCGTCGATCACAGCTTGGGCTTCGGATGACATGTGCTCATAGGAAATCGGCTGCGGCCTGCTCATCGCTCTCTCCCATCGCTGTCCTCACAGCACTGCTTGCAGAACTCCACCGAGTTCGTTGGCACTTCTCCTCTTAGGAGGAGTGCGCCTGTGTGCGTGCATCGAGCGACATTCACCGCACCTCTCCTTCCGGATGGCTGGCCAGCGCCGGCTGAAGCGGGGGATTGCTCTCGCGCGCTGCCACCGAGCGGCTTATCAAGATCATGGCACCGACCAGCGCTACGCCGACGGCGCCGCGTTGCCAGACGGGAACGACATACCAGAGTGCGCAAAAGCACCCAGCTGTTATGAAACCGAGGCGCAACCACGCCGGAAGAGGTCCCCAGGCGTAGCCGACGAGACCTGCGGAGATTAGAACGAGCCCGGTTGCAAGAGCGGCGGCCGTGGCTCCAATGTCAAAGAGTGAGCCGCTCAAGATAAGACCGGGCTCGTAAATGTATGCAAGACCCGTCACGAAGCCTCCGAGCGCGAAGCGGCACGCATAGAAGCCCGTCTTCATCGGGGGCGATCCTGCGATCGTCGCCGCGGCGTCCGCAACCGGAGCCACAGGCGGCGAGGCGTCCGCCAGAACGGCGAAGTAGAAGATGAAAAGGTGAATCGCGATCAGCGGCACCCCATGCTCGGCGATCAGCGGCGCGCCAATCGCAGCTGTGATGATATAGGATGGCGTTGTTGGAATACCGACGCCAAGGAAGAGGCAGGTACCGGCGATCAACAATGCCAGCAGCAACAATGATCCACCGGCCGCTGCCTTGATCATCCCGGTGAAGGCGAGCAGGAGACCGGTATTGGTCAGTGCTGCGGTGATGATGCCTGCCGATGTGACCGCGACCGCAATCATCGAGATAAGGTACCCGCCATCCCGCAGTGCCACGAACACGACGCGCGGTCCCATGCGGGTGTGCCGCCTCAGCGCAGCGACGGCGACGGTTGCAATCGTTGCCCAGAAGGCCGCCAGATACGGCGAGAAGCGCATCATCATCAAGGTCACGAGGAGCGCCAATGGCAGAACCAGATGGGCATCGCGCCCGAGATCTCGCAGGCTCGGCAGATCGCGCCTCGGAATGGCGCCGATACCAAGTTTCTTTGACTCGTAGTGGACCGCTGTGAGGATGTTCACGTAATACAGAACCGCCCCCATGGCAGCCGCAATGATGATTGCCGAGTAGGGGACCGCAATCATCTCGGACATGATGAAGGCTGCGGCACCCATCACGGGCGGCATCAGCGGCCCGCCGACGCTGGAAGCCGCCTCAATGCCCGCGGCAAAGACCGGCCGGAAACCAAGGCGTTTCATGAGCGGGATCGACATGGATCCGGTCACGACGACATTGGCGACCGAAGAACCGCTCATCGTCCCGAAGAGGGCGGAAGAGATCACGGCCACTTTCGCTGGGCCACCCGTGAAGCGTCCGCCTGTCAGGGCTCCAAAGTTACCGAAGAGGCGGCTCATGCCACTGGCCTGCATCAAAGACCCGAAGATCAGGAACGACGCAACGATGGTCGCGCTCATGACCGTCAAGGAGCCGTAAAGACCGCTGCCGACCGACAGGAAATTGATCTCTGTAATATGAGCAAAACTCAATGGTCGGGAATACCAAGCGCCTGGCAGAAGGTGGCAGACTGCCATGTAGCCGATCACAAGCAGCACGAGCCCGGCTAGCGTGTAGGAGATCGAACGCCGCGTCGCTTCGACAATGGCGAGCACCATCGCTGTGCCGAGAACATACTGAATGGGCGTCAGCGGATCGATAAAGCTCGTACGCTCATAAATCTCAGCCTGGTTGAAATAGATATAGACGTTTGGGACGAAAGCGCCGACGGCGAGCAGGCCATCGAGAACAGTGGGCCTATCCTTGGGAGAGGCAGGGCTTGCCGGAAAGATAAAGAAGACCGGCGGCACGAAGAGCGCCAAGTGCAGTGCGGCTAACTCCAAGGGCTCCGGATAGCCGTACCCGGCGAAGTAGAGGTGTAGCAGCACCGCCCCTACGGACCATAGGCCAAGGATCGCTCCAGGCACTCCCTCGATTTGCCGCATCATCGGTCCCTCACGGTGCGAACGGATCGGAGGTCAGAACTGGGTCTCCAAAACCGGTACGTTGACTTGACCTTCGAACATTCCCTGCAGCGATTGTCGATTGCATACAATGATCAAAACAGCTTATACTCGTCTGGTCAATTCCAAAGAACGGGCGCTTTGGAGAATGAAATTCTAAATGGCGAACGTTTCGTACGATAAGCCGAACACAATGATGCAATCAAGCCTGTTTCTGGTGATTTTCTGCTGCATAAAGGACAGCCTTGGGCCAAATGCTCGCGCACGATCACGCACAACGGTGCCAAGCACGAGAAGGGGGGCTGCAAATGATCGGGAATGAGGACCCATCGCCGATAGCCCGTGCTGGATCATTCGACGTAGGGTCGGTGCCGGTTGCGGCCCAGCCGCTGCCGCAGCAAATTGCTGCACACCTGCGTGACTTGATCATTCATGACATTCTGAAACCGGGTGAGCGCATCCGCGAGGTGCCGCTTGCAGAAGAACTCAACGTCTCCCGGACCCCGCTTCGTGACGCCCTGAAGATCCTCGCGGTCGAGCGGTTGGTCGACCTTGCTCCTAACCGCGGTGCTGTCGTCACCGATCTGAGTATCGAGGAGATGCGCGATCTGCTGCGGGTTTATTCCTCGCTGGAGGCGTTGGGCGCTCAGATGGCCTGCGAGCGGGCACAACCAGCCGATATCACGGCAATCCACGGCTGGCAGAACGAAATGCTGGCCGCTTACGAGCGGAACGACCGTCTCCGCTACTTCCGGGCCAATCAGGCCTTCCATCTCAGCATCATCAAAGCCTCGCGTAACGCTTCGCTCATCGAGGTACATGCGCAGCTCAATCTGCGGCTCTACCGCGTCCGCTATCTTGCCATCATGCAGCAGCAGGACTGGACCTTCGTCAGCAGCCAGCATGAAGCCATTCTAGCCGCCCTCGATCGACGCGATGGATCGTTGCTCTCACGCCTCCTCGTCGAGCATCTCTCCGGTGCCAGGCGAGCGATCGCAGCACTGGAGGCTGCGGGCATATCCCACGATCAGGAGACACCGGCCCGATCGCTTGCCTGACAGACAGGCAGGGCAGGCGGCAGTCTCCAACGAGGACAGACGATGCTACCATCACCAGACAAACCGACGCTGGCGACGCACTGGGGTACCTACCGGGTGCAGCTTGAAGACGGCGCACCGGTGTCGCTTGCCCCCTATGAGGGTGATCCAGACCCCTCGCCGATTGCCAACGCGATGATCGCTGCCAGGACCAGCCCCGCGCGTGTTTTGCGGCCAGCGGTGCGACGCTCGTTCCTGAAGAACGGTGCCGCAACCGGCGGCGCGGGACGGGGCACGGAGCCCTTCGTGGAGGTGAGCTGGGACGATGCGCTCGGGCTCGTCGCGCGGGAACTCGACCGTGTCCGCCGGGAGCATGGCAACCAGGCGATTTATGGCGGCTCCTATGGCTGGGCGAGCGCTGGTCGGTTCCATCATGCGCAAAGCCAGATCCACCGGTTCCTGAACACGATCGGCGGCTACACGCGCTCGGTGCAGAATTACAGTTTTGCCGCGGCCGATACGATCCTGCCTCATGTGATCGGAGACCGGCGCGGGTTGGCAGCCGGACACACGCCGTGGTGTCTGCTCGCAGGCCATTCCGACCTGATCGTGATGTTCGGCGGCGCCTCTCACAAGAACGCACAGGTCAGCTCCGGCGGGCTCAGCCGCCATACCCTGCGTGAGGGGCTTCGTGCCTGCCGCGATGCCGGGGCGAGGCTGATCTCGATCAGTCCGATCCGCAATGACACTCATGTCGAGTTGGGAGCTGAGTGGTGGGCACCGCGCCCGAACTCGGACGTCGCCCTGATGCTCGGGCTTGGTCACACCTTGCTGAGTGAGAACCTCCACGATCGAGCCTTCCTGGCGCGCCATACAACCGGATTTGCCAAGGTCGAGGCCTATCTGACGGGTGACGGGGACGGTGTTGCCAAAACGGCCGAGTGGGCGGCTAGCCTCTGCGAAATTCCGGCGGAGGAGATCCGCGTCCTTGCCCGCCGGATGGCAGCCGGACGCACCTTCATCATGATGTCATGGTCGCTGCAGCGGGCGGATCATGGCGAGCAACCCTATTGGATGGCCATCACCCTGGCTGCCATGCTGGGCCAGATCGGGCTTCCTGGGGGCGGGTTTGGTTTCGGGTATGGTTCGGTCAACGGAGTTGGGAACGCCGACCATGAGATTCTATGGCCCTCGCTCCCGCAGGGCACGAACGCGGTGGATGACTTCATCCCCGTAGCCCGGATTGCCGACATGCTGCTGAGTCCAGGCGAGAGCTTTGACTTCAACGGCGCACGGCGCGCCTATCCCGATATCAGGCTGGTCTATTGGGCCGGCGGCAACCCGTTTCACCATCATCAGGACCTGAACCGGCTCGTTCTGGCCTGGCAGCGTCCCGAGACGATTATCGTCCACGAGCCGTGGTGGACGGCGACCGCACGTCATGCCGACATTGTTCTTCCGGTCACCACGCAGCTGGAACGGAATGATATCGTCTGCGCCAATCGAGACCGGATGCTTGCGGCCTCGCATCGACTGACGGAACCGGCCGGGGAGGCTCGCGACGACTTCGCGATCTTTTCCGCACTTGCCTCACGGCTTGGGGCTGAAGAGGCCTTTACGGAGGGTCGCAACGAGGAGAGTTGGCTCCGGCATCTCTATGGAGTGGCGCGCCAGCGCATTGCCGCCGCTGATATGGAGGTTCCCGATTTCGATACCTTCTGGCGCGAAGGTGTGACCCTGTTGCCGGAACCAGTCGCGGTCAAGCCGCTCCTCGCCGCCTTCCGCGCCGATCCGGCACAGTTCCCGCTTGCGACCCCGTCGGGCTTGATCGAGCTGTTCTCGGAGCGGATCGCAAGCTTCGGCTATGTGGATTGCCCAGGCCACGCTGCGTGGTTGCCGTCACAGGAATGGCTCGGGGCGCCTGCAGCAGACCGCTTCCCGCTTCATCTGATCTCGAACCAGCCGGTCACTAAGCTGCACAGCCAGTACGACCATGGCAGTCATGCCCGCGATGCCAAGATCAATGGGCGCGAGCCGATCCGCATGAACCCACAGGATGCGGGACGTCGCGGGCTTTCAGAGGGCGACATCGTACGTGTCTTCAATGATCGTGGCGCTTGCCTGGCAGGCGTGTGTGTTTCGGACGAGGTGCGCCCCGGTGTGGTCCAGCTGTCGACAGGGGCGTGGTTTGATCCCCTGGAGCCGGGCGTGTCCGGTTCATTGGACATACATGGCAATCCCAATGTTCTGACGCCCGACCGTGGCACATCCGCGCTCGCCCAAGGACCGAGTGCGCATTCCTGCCTTGTTGAGGTCCAGATTTACGATGGCTCTCTGCCGCCCGTCACAAGCTATCAGCCGCCACCGATCCTGCGAGGGTCGTAGTTCATGTGACGGACCGAGATTGACCTTGCCCCAAGTGCCGGCTCTAGCCAAAATGTTCGTTCCTCAGAACAGCGGCCGGGGATCTCTTTAGCTTCGAAACCGAAGAAATTACAGCGGGATACGGCTGCGGCAACTGCCAAGATTCCGTTATATTGACAGTTTGTTCTTTATAAAGTACCCTATGTTCTGTTTGATGAACTCTGGGCAAGGATTATGGCCGCGACGGCAGAAATCATTGATCTCAACGAAGTGAGGCGCCAACGCAACGGGGTGACGCAGCTCCTAGCGCCGATGCCCGCCGTTGTGCCTAGGACCTGGGTTGCGGTATGGTTCTTCGTGCCCGTCTGGGTCGGGAATGCTTGGCCCATGCATCGGTAAGACGAGGGGCGCCGTGAGAGATATGCCTAAGGATCATCTCGCCGGTATCCCACATGAAGCTGAAGGCGATCTTGAGACTGAGGCTCACGAACTTGCCGAGATCGTCAGCAGCAACCTCAAGCGGCTGCGCCGCTCCCGTGGTCACTCCCTGGAGCGCCTTGCAAGTCTCGCTGGCGTCAGCCGCGCCATGTTGAGCCAGATTGAGCTGGGGCGGAGCGTTCCGACGATTTCGCTGTTGTGGAAGGTGGCGCGGGCGCTCAACGTCCCGTTTTCGGCGCTGACAAGCCCGAGTACTGGCAGCGGCACGGTTGTCATGCGTTCGAAGAGTGCGAAAATCCTGACGTCAGCGGATGGGAGCTTCACCTCAAGGGCGTTGTTTCCGTTCGAAGCGGAGCGGCGGGTCGAGTTCTATAAGCTCACCCTCGCCGCGCAGTCACAGGAGGACGCCGTTGCGCATGCGGCGGGCACCATCGAGAACCTGACCGTCGTGGTCGGCGATGTAGAGATCGAGGTCAACGGCTCCGTTTACAGTCTTCACGCGGACGATTCGATCATTTTCCAGGCCGACGTTCCGCACATCTACCGGAACCCCGGCCACGTGATGGCGATCATGTACCTGGTGATGTCCTACGTCGAGACGGTTTGATCGTTCGATCCTACGCCCCGAGTAGGCGCCGCCGCACCTTGCGGGCGGCAGCGCCTTTCAGAGAGGGCCTGTTCAGGCGCTCTTCTTCATCGGCTTGGTCTGCGCGCCCATGGCCGAGCCCATGCCAACGAGCATCATGCCGCCGCACATCATCATGCAGGGCATGCCCATTTCCATCATCCTCATCATGTTCTCGCAGCACATCTTGAACATGTCTGCGGACATGCCTTCCATCGGCATCATGGTGCAGGTCATGGAGCCGTCGGCGGCCATGTCGCAGGACATGCGGCACATCATGCCCGGCATCATCCCACCCATCTGCATCGGGGACATCATGCCACCCATCATCGGCATCATCCCGCCCATCGGCATCTGGGGCATCATGCCTGGCATCATTCCACCCATCATGGGCATTTGCATCTGAGGCGTCATGTTGGGCATCATGCCGCCCATCATCGGCATCATCCCCGGCATCATGTTGCCCATCATGGGCATTGCGGCTGAGCTGGTCATCTGTCTGTCTCTCGTCTGCTGGTCCGAAGTTCGCCAGCGTTTCCGCTGCGTCGAAGAAAAGGATGAGCCTGGCAGGGTTCCACAGCAACGCATCTCGCTGACAGGGCCGCTTCTTTCCTCCAATTTAATGGAGGTCGGGCCAACAGATCGAACAAACCGTCGTTTTATTGGATGCACCTCAGCTTTAGTGGACACCCCCGCGGACCACTCAACCAGCTTGCCAAACCCAAGTTTGTGCTGATCCTGCCAAAAGCAGGTGCCGGAATTAAGTCATGCCGCCGTGGGAGGCTACCGGCGCAGTGCCGGCTGGAGACGGGTGCGCACCCCGGATGCTGCGCTTTCCTCCCATAGGCGGAGAACGTTCAGCGTATTGGCCCCAGAACAGAGGAGTTCCTTCAGCTTGGCAAGTTTGTCCCAGTCTGTTTCGGGGTTGCCGGCCGAAGGGCTCCGCCGTAAGGAGACCGGCGGGCCAATGGAACTCTACCTCGTCTACTCAGCCGGCAATTTCATCCGCTGCGGGCCGGACGCCCCCTTCCTCCAGATCGGCGAGCGCAAGTACGGCAAGCCCATTCTGGATCGGGCCGTCCGCTACAACACGGACCTGTATGAGGCCTTGAAGATCAGCCTGATCTCGATGGACTCGACCATGCGCTCGAACATCGGAGTCGCCCTACCCATTAATCTGGCAATCGCCCGGCGCGATGCGTTCGCCTTCGAAGTGCTCCACCGGATCGAGCCGGGCGAGCCTTACTTCCATGACTTGATCGAGCGCTGGTCGGCTGCCTTACGCGCTGCTCACAAGAGCATTCCGCGTCCACCCTATGGACAGGAGCCGCCATGAGTGCTGGTTGCTGGTGACAGTCTGCTTCAGCGCTGCTTTCAGAAGCAGATCGTGCTCATCCGCTTGGCTTTGTGCCGAAACATCGATCAAGCCGGCCTGATCCGCCCTGATGTGTCGTCTTGCCGACAGACAAAGCATCTATATTCCTGCCACCATGCAGTCGGCAGGATAGTAGTCATGGAGGCCGGAGGTGAGCGACCAGCCCGAGAGCCATTTGATCATCAGCCGGAGCAGCGCAGGTTCGGCTGCATCTGTTGAGGATCATCCGCTGGTGCGATCGTTGCGTTCCATTCTGCGGGAGATCGATGATGAGTACGAGCGGGAGCGCGAGAACCTGCGCCGAACTCTGCCCAACAGCAATGTGAAGTATCGAACCCTAACGATGCTCAAGGCCAGGCACCTGCAGCGGCGGGAGAACTACGTCAGGGAACTGTCGGCGCTCCTGGACAGCCAAGCATGACAGCAACCCTCATCAAAGTGCCCGATCCGGAAGTCTGCTGGTTTTCCACCATGGAAGCCAATGTGTTGCGGCGGCTCGGCGACGGGGCCGGGGTCGACACGATCGCACGGGAACTTGGCCTGGCGGCACCTCTCGTTCAGGAATACGTCGGGTCGGTTCTACGAAAAGTGCGTGAGAGAGCTGACCAGCAGCGCTCCTGATCGACCGTCTCGTCGATCTCATTTCGCCCGGATGGCTTCCAAGCGAGGCAGAGTCGGCATTGGTCAACCGCAGGATGCTTCTCTTTGCCGCGGGCCTCGCGTGACTTACGCGCTCCAGGAATGCGGCCCCTGATGGGATGGGCCGTGCCGGTCAATTCGCATTGACGCGGTCACCGTACAGACCCGCTGGCTCTGCTCGTCTCGCACCTCGATGACGACATCACTGGTATCGCCCTTCGCCAGACGATTGGTGCCGATCTCAGCCGCTGAGCGGGCCGCCGCCTGCACGGCCGCCTCGAGGCTGTCGAACTCGGCTCCCTCGTCATCGTGCACGGGCGGCTTTCCACTCTGGACATCAAAATAGTAGCGGGCCATGGCACTCTTTCCTGTTCGCTGGCCCCGGTTTGGTTTTGATCTTCAACGGCTGTGCCGGTTGCGCGGCCAAGCGCCCTGGCCGAGGGTGCTGCCTCAAAATCCCTCAGCCAGGGCGTCAGCGGAGAGGAAGCCCTCCAACCACCCCGGCGCCATTGACCAACGGCACCAGAGCCTCTGTTAGGGCTGATACGCCACGCGCCGGTACACGCATCTTGCCGTAGCCATGGTAAACAATGTGTATGCGAAGACTGCCACGCCTTTCCCTTGGCCCATGACTTCACGCGCCATTGCATTGAACGTCGGCTGCGACAATTGTGCGCCGCACAAATGGCCTCTTCCCTCGTTGCCTTGTCAGATGCCGGGGAGAGGGTCATGGGTCACAAGAAAAGCATTCCTGCCGCGTGGGGCCAGCGTCGGACACGCTATGATCCGCCTGGTCTTGATGAGGCCATCGCGGCGGCACAGGGCCTGACACACCGGGTCGAGAGCCAGATTGCCATTGCGGCACAATTGATCGGCCTGCCGGAAGATGAAGTCCGAGGGCGCGTGCTGACGGTGCAGGCTCAGACCAGGCCGAGTCGACCGGGGGTTCCCCGAGGACGGCAGCCCAAGATCGTGGTTGTCAAACGGCGCGGTCTCCGCGCCACCTGAGCCTCCTCGTAACAGACCCGTCATGTCGGTTTGCTATCGCTCAAGACGTTCGAACGAGAGCGCACGCACCGGAAAAGAGCGTACAACAACAAACAGCCTGCAGGGGAAGCGCCAGAGGGCTCCAGACACATCAGAGGAGCCATGACATGGTCTTATACACGCTTTGCAAGCTGGCCGCCTTTGGTCGGCTGCCGCTGCCCCTGGTCATCGGCCGTCATCTGACTTGGATTCGCCATCAGCTTAAGCCCACAGATGAAGAGCGCGATGCGGCGCACCTCGCATCAGCCACAGACCTGCATGAACTGGAGTTCCGCATCCGGGGACTCGATCGTCCAGACCGGCACAGACGCGGACTGTTTCATCATTTCTGACGCGTTCACCAAATTACTCGACAACGAGCCCATCTTGTTACTGCGGGAGCTATGCCAGCGATCCGGTTTGGCGTGGAGAGTGCGATGCAATCTGCCTTCGTGGTTGGTCAGCTTGTCCGCGTCAGAGGAACTGGACGTCTGTGTGAAGTAGTGCGCGTTCTTCCTGTCACAGAGGATGGCATGCTCCTGTACGTGATCAGAAATGAGCAAGGGGCAAAACTGATTACACGACACCATGAACTCCGAAGAGCATAGGCCGGCATGCGTGGGCAATCGGCAGCCAGGACGCAGATCAGATACCAACTGACTACAGCTCACATCATGCACTGACAGATGAGATGATCATTCCCTGGTTTCCGAGTCGGGCGACGCCAAAGCGAAAATCATCTGCTCGTTCGGAATACCTTGTAGGACGAAACTGCCGAGAGGCTGAATTGTGTCAGCAGGAAAGTACGCTGCCATCTCTCGCGAACACACAGCAACCTGTTTCATGCTCTTGGCGACTGCTTCCAATCGGCTGATGAGGTTGACCGTGGGACCAACTACCGTGAAGTCCAGGCGATCGGCGCTTCCGATATTGCCGTAAGTGACAGGGCCAATGTGCAGACAGCCGACAAAGTGCAGATCACTCAGCTGAGCGGCCTTCCTCAGGGCTGCCTCCAAGGCACGGCGTGCGCGAGCACAGGCCTCCTCTCGTCCACCAGCTTCGACAGGAAAGATCGACAGCACGCCGTCGCCAATGAACTTCAGAACGTCCCCTCGCGCTGCGCGAACAGCCTCGACGATGACTTCGAGGTACTGATCGAGGCGCTCCAGGAGCTGGTCGGGCGCCAGTTGCTCCGCAAGCGCCGTGTACCCCCGCAGGTCCGTGAGCAGCACGGCCGCTTCGATCTCCACCTGATCGCCGCGGCGG
Source organism: Microvirga yunnanensis (assembly GCF_025460875.1). NCBI lineage: Bacteria > Pseudomonadati > Pseudomonadota > Alphaproteobacteria > Hyphomicrobiales > Methylobacteriaceae > Microvirga > Microvirga yunnanensis. The sequence continues at coordinate 1,642 of NZ_JAMXFI010000164.1, read as the reverse complement.
ATGGCACCGGCTGCGATGCGTCTGGCCGGACCATCGCCGAGGTAAGTTCGCAGCAGGCTCTCGGTTGAACGCCGCATGGCAGCTGGCTCTAACGCTGCGGCCAAGAACGGGCTGAGCTCCTGAATAAAAGCGACATCCTCCGGGCTGAAGCCACTGACGGCGTCTGTGGTGAATGCGGCCCCTTGCACCGAGCCGTCCCCGTAGATGTAGGGAAGAGCAAGATAGTCGGTACTTCCAGCTGCGGCCAGTTCGAATAACACCGGATGATCCTTGGCCGGGTCCAAGTGCTGCAAGGAGCGCTGAAAGCGGGTACGGGTTTTGATCACGTGCTCGAAAGGGCTGCCGGCATAGGAACTCGTCGCCAGCATGCTGCGCGGAACGATGTACTCCTGGGCTTCAGCCCCGCGCACCCAGATGATTCCCCATGCTCCGATGAGAGGATTGGCCAGCCGCTGTCCGAGCCGCACCCGCCAGAGCGGGATGCCGGCCTGCACCAGCCGCTCGCAGGTCTGCGCTACGATCTCAACCGGCGTGAGGCTCACGCGAGCAGGGCCAGCCAGCCAGCTCGCAAGATCGAAGACACGGACATCTGGCTTCCGCCGGCTGGGCATGGTCGTCCCTTCAGAACCATCACGGAGATTACCTGCGGTGCGATTTTGCCATCACGAGGACGATCTCTCGTATCCCAGTATTACTCCTCAAAGCAGGAGCCACTGTCCAGGATTGTCCGAACCGCACTCACCGATGGCCTTGTACAGCCCTGCTCCGGATGATTTCTCAGTATCGCTCCTATGGCACCCTGATTGACGCGGGATATCGTCGCTCGTCCAGCGCCGCCGTTGCGAGCCGCTCAAGATGTCGATTAGAGAGTTGGCTAGTTACAGTTATAACAGTAAACCTACCCCTGAGCCCCTGCTTAACTTGGCGGCTGGAAGAGAATTGCCACTTATTGGACTATAACCGTCCTAAGCCGATACTGCGGCCCAGAACTGTAGCCCCGTGCCCACGCCTGCGGAGGTTCCTGTGTTCTGCCGCCGTTTGCCACCCTGCTGGCGCGAGTGCTACCGGGACGGGGAAGGAACACCACGAAGGAGCAGCCGAATGAATGATCAGACGTCGGTGAGCCATGATGCAACCCTGACCCTTCATGCCGGAGCGGGGCCTCGGGAGATCGGATTGCCGGCATCGTCCCCTCCAGTGATGGCGACCAGCTTCTTCACCCATCCAGACGCGGTGGGTTTCTCAGCCAACGATCTGAATGAGGCCGCGCCTCATTTCTACACGCGCTGGAGCAATCCGACCCTGGCGCTGCTGGAAACTCGCTTGGCTGCACTCGAAGGTGGCGAGGCGGCCCTCAGCTTTGCTAGCGGCATGGCGGCGATCAGTGCATTGTTCCTAGACCGCCTGAGCAGCGGTGATCATCTGGTTCTGTCCAATGTCTGTTACGCAGGTGTTGCGGAGCTTGCCCATGACATTCTGCCCAAGCACGGCCTCGCCGTCACAGCCGTCGACACATCGAACCTTGAGGCTGTGGCTGCGGCAATGCGGTCAAACACCAAGCTCGTCCACGTTGAGACGCCAGCCAATCCGATCCTCCGCCTGTCCGATATAGCCGCCATCGCTAAGATCACCCATGCTGGCG
>NZ_JAMXFI010000163.1:0-18419 GCF_025460875.1 Microvirga yunnanensis | reverse complement strand
TTCCCTGAAGCGGTGTACTCACCAAAGCGTAAGACTGGTCGATGTTCATTCCATCCAGCCCCATAAGGGCCGGCGCAAGGACACCGCCGCCTACGCTTCTCTTCCCTCTCAACAATGTCAAAGAGCAACACATCTTCCGATGTGACCGATAAAAACAGACCTCCGCAGAACAGCGCTTGTTCCCGACCGAAGTCGGGCCCAACAGCCCGGTTTCTGAGGAAGATCTGGGCGCCGTTCGCGTCAGCGGCGGCGTCGATGGGGGTATATAGGCCGAACCTCGCGGGCCTGTCAACGTGCTTCGTGAAAGTTTTTTGACAGGCCGCCTGTGGGCTTTCCGGAGCGCCTCCCGCACAGGTTTTTTCACCCCTGCCTCACTGCCGACACAGTGCGGCCCGAAGCAGAGCCGCGGCGGGCGTCCATTTCCGCACCCTCTATCCTCGGAGAGTTGGCGCGCCCTGCGCAAGCTTGTCTATTAGTCTGTGCGGTTGTCGTCTCTTGTGCTAGATGGCCTCTGGTGTCTGTGACAGCAACCCACGTCCTTCATGCCAGACAGAGATCATGACCGCTCTTCCCCCCGATGACAGCCATGCCAAGAGTTCCCGAAAGGAAGCTTCGCGCCTGTCGTCCGGCATCGATCTCGGCCATGAACCTCCCCTCAATACCAGCGGCAACGCGGCCCCTGAGGTCGACAAGTGGGAAGTGAACCTGCGCTGGCTGGGCGCCAGCATCCTGACCGGCGTCACGGGCGCCGTCCTGATCGGAGCCTCCATCTACATCGCCCTCGAAGGGGCGACGACCTCCGCCCTCCCGCCTGAGCGGGCCGCTCTCAATGGCCGGACTCCGTCGGCGAGCGTCGAGGAGCGGACCTCGAACCTGGCCCGCAAGGCCGACCGGCTCAACATGACGGAGCAGACGTCGTCTGCGCGCCAGAGCTTCAAGGCCCCGATGACGATCCGCATCGGAGAGCGCGAGGCGATCAAGGTCCGCAACTTCGTCCGCATCGCCACGAACCTCTCCCTGAGCGCCGGCACCTACGCGGCCGACATCCCGCCCTTCAATCCGCTGCGCCTGTTTGCTGAGGGAATGGACGAGCAACGCGTCGAGCCGACCCCGGAGGTCGCGGACGCGGACGTATCGGTCCTCAGGCGCGATCTCGCTTCGGTAGCCATCGCGGCGAGCGCCCCCTCCCTGACCGACGGCGACGTGCTGGCGATCCTGGAGGAGGAACGGCGGGTCTTCAACGATGCGGGGCGCCGGACCTCGGTGCCGATCCCGGCCCAGCAGATGCTGTCCCGGACCCTGCGGCAGCCGGAAGGGCTTGGAGACGCCCTGGGATACGCCCGCGTCGTGGACGCCCCCTTCAGCACGATCGAGGTTCGCGTCGTGCCCGAGAACGTGACCGAACTGCCCAAGATCGAGCAGAAGACCATGGCGCCCCTCGTCGAGGAACGCGACGTGGTCCTCAAGAAGGGAGAGACCCTCGAGACGGTCCTGCGCAGCTACGGGGGCACCCCCGGGCAGATCGCCGCGATCACCACGGCTCTGGCGGCCCGGATCAAGGTCGAGGGTCTGACCGAAGGCCAGAGGCTGCGCATTCTCATTGCCCCAGGGCCCCGGCTCGGCGACCCCCGGCAGATCGTCCGGGTGATCACGCTGGGAGAACGAGGGATCGAGGGAATCGCGGCCGCCAACGATCGCGGCGTCTTCGTGTCCGTCACGCCACCGGCCGACGAGAGGAACCGCCAGGTCGCCGAAGCCTCGGAGAACGAGGAGGACGAGGACGACGACGGGCGCGGCGTGCGGCTCTACGAAAGCCTCTACGAAACGGCGCTCAAGAACGAGCTGCCCCGCCAGACGGTCGACGAACTGGTGCGGATCTTCGGCTACGACGTGGATTTTCAGCGCCGGGTCTCGCAGGGTGACTCCTTCGAGATCTTCTTCGGCTCCGATGACGACAACGGCGCGCCCGAGGTTCTCTATGCCGCCCTGACGGTGGCCGGGGAAGCCCGCCGCGTCTATCGCTATCAGGGCGAGGACGGCACGGTCGACTTCTTCGACGAATCCGGCCGCTCCCTCAAGAAGTTCCTGATCCGCAAGCCCATCTCCGACGGCATTCTTCGTTCGGGCTTCGGATCGCGCTTCCATCCGATCCTGGGCTATTCGCGGCCCCATACGGGCATCGACTGGGCCAACAAGGTGGGCACCCCGATCCTGGCCGCCGGCAACGGCACCATCCGCTTCGCCGACTGGAAATCGGGCTACGGGCGTCACATCGAGATCCAGCACGCGAACGGCTATGTGACGACCTATTCCCACATGTCCGGCTTCGCCAAGAACATGGCGTCCGGCACCAGGGTCCGGCAGGGGCAGGTCATCGGCTATTTGGGCAGCACGGGCCTGTCGACCGGCCCTCACCTCCACTACGAGGTGCTCATCAACGGCAGCTTCGTCGATCCTCTCAAGATCCGCCTGCCGCGGGGACGGGAGCTCGAGGGTCGCGGGCTGGCGGATTTCAAGCGCCAGCGTGAGCAGGTCGACGAACTGATGTCCCACAGCGTCGCCTCCGCCACGCTCTCCCAGCGGGCCGAGCTGCGATAGAGCCCCATGCTCGACCTTTTCGCGATCGTCCTGCCGGTCTTCGGCCTGATCGGCATCGGCTATGTCGCGCGCCAGACGGGACTCATCTCCGAGCGGGCCGGCGAAGGCCTGTCCGAATTCGTCTTCACGCTCTCCCTCCCGTGCCTGATCTTCCGCACCCTCGTGCGCGCCGAGATCCCGGACGTCCAGCCCTGGGGCTACTGGATCTCCTATTTCGTCGGGGTGGCCGTCGTCTGGCTCCTGGCCACCGTGATCGGGCGGCGGTTCTTCGGGATCAAGGGTGTGTCCGGAGTCGTCGCCGGCTTCTCGGCCGGACAGGCGAACACCGTCTTCGTCGGCGTTCCGATGATCCTCAAGGCCTATGGGGACGAGGGCGCGGTTCCGCTCTTCCTCCTGATCGCCGTGCATCTCCCCGTCACGATGACCCTGGCGACGGTCCTGGCCGAGGGGCGCCAGGCTTCGCCGGTCGTCGTCCTGCGCCGCCTCCTGACCCATCCCATCGTCGTCGGGATCCTGGCGGGATCCGCCTGCCGCCCGTTTGCCGCCCACGTGCCGGCTCCCGCCTGGCAGGTCATGGATCTCCTGGGGAGCGCGGCGGTGCCCTGCGCCCTCATCTCCATGGGCATCGCGTTGCGCCGCTATGGCCTCCAGACGGGCTGGAAACTGCCGGCCGCAATCTCCTTCCTCAAGCTCGTGCTCCATCCCCTGATCGTGCTGGTGCTGGCCACAAAGGTGTTCGCCATGCCGCCGGTCTGGGCCGGGGTCGCGGTGCTCTTCGCCTCGTGCCCGTCCGGGATCAATGCCTATCTCTTCGCCGAGCGCTACGGGGAAGGCGTTGCCCTCGCGTCCAGCGCCATCACCCTGTCGACGTTCCTCGCCCTGGGCACGACGCTCGTCTGGCTCTCCGTGCTCGGCATAGGCTGAGGCGGGGCTGCGCGAGCCCGTCGTGCGGCCCCGGAGGGCCATCCGATGCTCCATTCTTGGCTGGCGCATCGTTCGGGGCGGACGCAGAGGGCCGCGTCCGAGGCTTTAAGCTTATGTTTTGGAGCATCTTTTCACGCAAAACCGGTTCCCGCTTTTCCCGTCCGATACTCTAGAAGCCGAGGCGCCGCCGGATGGCCTGCGGGGTCACGCCGTCGGCGCGCAGCTCCGACAGGGCTGGCGATTGCCGGCTCTTGGCCAGCTTGTCGCCCGTGGGGTCCAGCACGAGCCCGTGGTGGTGATAGAGGGGCGTCGGCAGGTCCAGCAGCGCCTGCAGCAGCACGTGGAGGTCGGTCGCGGCTTCGAGATCCTGGCCGCGCACCACGTGGGTGACGCCCTGGAGGGCGTCATCCACCACCACGGAGAGATGGTAGCTCGACGGGATTTCCTTGCGCACGATCACCGCGTCGCCCCAGCGCCAGGGATCAGCCGCGACCGTCTCCTCGCGGCCGTCGCGGTCGAACCGCCTGAAGGCATGCGGCCCCGGCCTGAGCTTCTGCGCAGCCGCGCTGTCCAGGCGCCAGGCCTGGGGCTCGCCGGCCGCGATCCGGCGCTCGGCCTCTGCGGCGGGCACCTCCCGGCAGGTCCCCGGGTAGAGGGGTGCGCCGTCCGGATCCCGGGGCCAGTCCCGGCCGCTCTCCTGTTCCCGGCGGGCAACGGCCTGCACGATGTCCCGGCGGGTGCAGAAGCAGGGATAGACGACACCCCTCCCCTTCAGCTTCAGGAAGGCAGCGCGGTAATCCGCAAAATGTTCGGACTGGCGCCGCACCGGAATCTCCCACTGCAGGCCGAGCCAGGCGAGATCCTCATGGATGGCGGCCTCGAAGTCCGGCCGGCATCGTGTGATATCGATATCCTCGATGCGCAGGAGGAAGCGCCCGCCGAATCGGCCGGCGAAATCGGCATTGAGAAGAGCCGAATAGGCATGGCCCAGGTGAAGCCGCCCGTTCGGGCTCGGAGCGAATCGGAAAACGGGCTTCGTCACGGGAGCCTGCGGGACAGGAAGGAACCTCAAGGAATGACCACCCTCCTCGAAACGGATGCGGTTCTCAAGAGGGGCTTGGGCGAACTGGTGCTGGCGGACCCCATCATGGCGAAGCTGGCGGCGGACGGGGTCACGCCGCACTTGCGCAAACGGCCGCCCGGCTTCGAGGGCCTGGCCTGGATCGTCGTAGGACAGCAAGTTTCCACCGCCAGCGCGGCAGCCATCTGGAATCGCCTCCGGCAGATCCTCGAACCGCCGCGGCCGGACGTCTTTCTCCGGCTGTCCGACGAGGATCTCCGGGCAGCCGGATTGTCCGCCGGCAAGGTCCGGACCCTGCGCGCCCTGGCGACGGAGATCGTGGAAGGCAGCCTCTCCCTCGATGAGCTGCGGAATCGCCCGGCCGAGGAGGCTCATGGCCTCCTCACGCGGGTGAAGGGGATCGGCCCCTGGACGGCGGACGTCTACCTGCTCTTCTGCCTCGGGCATCCGGACGCTTTTCCGAGCGGGGATCTGGCCGTGCAGGAGGCGGCCCGCCTCGCCTACGGGCTCGAAGCGCGGCCGGACGCCCGCACCCTGACCGCCTTGGCCGAACGATGGCGCCCATGGCGGGGGGTCGCGGCCAAGATGCTCTGGACCTATTACCGCGTGATCAAGTCCCGGGAGGGCGCTCCCGGCTGACCGGACCGCCGGCCGCCCTGGCCTCCCCTCCCCCGGAAGCCGCTAGCGCACCGTGCGAAAAAGTGGACGCGGTTTTTCGCGTCGAACGGTGCGCCGCTAAAGGCCTGAGCATCGGATCAGATCCCAAAAGTGGGTCCACTTTTCACTGGCGTGGCCCTTCGGGTCGCTGGCGCGGCCCTCTGGGTCACGTCCGATGCTCTAGGCCCGCGCGGCTGCGAGGGCCGCATGGGCGCCGGACCGGAGCATGGCGATGTCGTTGCCGATGGACACCATGTGGAACCCCTTGGCGGACAGCTCCGCCGCGCGATCTCCCGACTGGGCGTAAACGGCCGCGAGCTTTCCGGCGGCCTTCGCCCGGGCGAGCACGTGATCCAGTGCCTTCTCGACCTCCGCGCCGGTGGGATTGACGCCCCCTCCCCGAGCCAGCGCGATCGACAGGTCCGAGGGGCCGACGAAGACTCCATCGATTCCGGGCACGGCCAGGACGTCGTCGACGATGGCCAGGGCCTCCCGGGTCTCCACCATGGCGAAGGATACGGTCAGGTCGTTGGCCTTCCGGAGGTAGTCGCCCGGCTCCATCCCGGTCAGCGGGAGCGCCCCATAGGCGCCCCAGCTGCGCTCGCCCGTCGGCGGGTACTTCATGAAGGCGGCGAAGCGCCGTGCATCCTCGACGGTGTTGATCATCGGGGCGATCGCGCCGGTCCCGCCGGCATCGAGGAACCGCGACGCGGTGGCGAAGTCCCCCACGGGGAGACGGACCAGGGCCGGCTTCCCGGCGGCGGCGACGAGGGGCACGGCCTGGAGCGCGGCGGGGAAGTCTACGGCGCCGTGCTGCATGTCCAGGACGACCGCGTCGAACGCCTCGCGGGCCAGGATGCCGGCCACGGAGGGATCCGGCAGGCCGCACCAGGCCGTCAGCAGGGGGGAGCCGGCTCTCAGCCGCTCGGGGAACGATGGATGGGTCGGCATGATGCCCCTTTGCTTCAACGGCGCCTCGGCGCAACAAGGTCGCAGCCCGGAGGCGCTAACGCCCCGCCTTGATCTCCTCGATCGCCTGAGCCCTCAGCTGGCCGAGCTTGGCCCTGAGCGCGCTCTCGTCCAGCGGCTGGCCGGCGGCGCCCAGATCCTGATGCACCTTGCGGATCACGTCGCCGTCCCCGGGTTCGTGGAAATCGGCCAGGACGATGCTCCTGGCATAGGCCTCCGCGTCGGCGCCGGTCTTGCCCATGCGCCCGGCCACCCAGAGGCCCAGGAGCTTGTTGCAGCGCGCGGTCGCCTTGAAGCGGAGCTCCTCGTCGAGGGCGAACCGCTTCTCGAAGGCTTCCTCCCGGTCGTCGAACGTGGTCATCGGCCTTGTCCTCCCTGGCTTTTCCTTATGCGATATAAGGGCGCACTCGCGCTGCCGCCAGACGCTCCCCATCTCTCCAACGGTGCTTTCACCAGGTTGCAGGGTTGCAGCCTGTCTCCCCGCGTTGTGCTTGCCCGAGGGATCGGATAGGTTGCCCTTCAAGCGGACCGCCGGCGAAAAGCCGCGCGTCACGCCAGCCGCGGATCTAAAAAAATGACCATCCCCAGGAGCCACGGCAAATGGATTTTCTCAAACCACGGTACACGCCTATGAATCGTCGCCGTCGCATCTATGAGGGCAAGGCGAAGGTCCTCTATGAGGGCCCGGAACCCGGAACGCTCATCCAGCACTTCAAGGATGACGCGACCGCCTTCAATGCCAAGAAGCATGAAGTGATCGACGGCAAGGGCGTGCTCAACAACCGGATCTCGGAATACCTGTTCCAGCATCTGAACGACATCGGCATCCCGACCCACTTCATCCGCCGCCTCAACATGCGCGAGCAGCTGATTCGCGAGGTCGAGATCATCCCCCTCGAGGTGGTGGTGCGGAACGTGGCCGCCGGCTCGCTGGCCACCCGCCTCGGCATCGAGGAGGGCACCCAGCTGCCCCGCTCGATCATCGAATTCTATTACAAGAACGACGCCCTCAATGACCCGATGGTCTCGGAGGAGCACATCACGGCCTTCGGCTGGGCCTCGCCCCAGGAGATCGACGACATCATGGCGCTGGCCATCCGGGTCAACGATTTCCTGTCCGGCCTCTTCCTCGGGGTCGGCATCCGCCTCGTCGACTTCAAGCTGGAGACGGGCCGTCTCTGGGAGGGCGAGATGATGCGCATCGTCGTGGCCGACGAGATCTCGCCGGATTCGTGCCGCCTCTGGGACATCAAGTCCAAGGACAAGCTCGACAAGGACCGGTTCCGCCGGGACATGGGCGGGCTGGTCGAGGCCTATACGGAGGTGGCCCGCCGGCTCGGCATCCTGTCCGAGAACGAGAACCCGGTCACGGGCGGCCCGCGCCTCGTGCAGTAAGGCCCACGTTCCTCGCATCCTGCAAAGCCCGGCCGCCGCGCCGGGCTTTTTGTTGGCCGCCGGGGGCCCGGCGCTTCTTCGACGCCATGAGTCCGTTCCGCCGGTCCCGAGGGAGAGGCGCTGCGCATGCCTGATCGGGACCTGCGGGGGCGCCACGCAATCCGTCATCACCGGGCTTGTCCCGGTGATCCCGATTGATCGAGGCGCGGCGTCTTTCCGACCGGGATGGCCGGGACAGGCCCGGCCATGACGTGGGAGGGTGTTCGCACCGGGCCACACACACCCCGTCATCACCGGCCTTGTGCCGGTGATCTCGATCGTCTGAAGCGCAGCGCCCCACCGCATCGGGATGGCCGGCAAGAGGCAGGTCATGACCGGCCGGCCATGACGGAGAGGGTGGATGACCGGGATGGCGCCGCCCGTGCCGAGAAGGCCCGGCGTGACAGAAAGCCGTCGACCTGCCGATCCGTTTCGCGCATAGATGAAGCCATGCCTTTCCGCCTGTTGCGTGTCAGCCTTCCGATCCTGGCCCTCACCCTGTCCGTCGTGGGCTGCGGCTATATTCCCCGTCAGGTGGCCGGTCTCCCGCCCGACCGGTCCTGGGATGCCCTGCCCCTGCGCAAATGGCTGGCCGAGGATCGGGCTGAGCCGGTGGCCCTGGCCTTCTGCGCCCCGCCCGAATGCGGTCCGGGTCTGGCGGTGAGCGTCATCCGACTGACCGGACGGGATGCGGACATCACGGATGCCCTCTTGAAGGATCCGGAGCGTCTGGCTCGGGCCCTGCGCTCGCCCGCGGGCCGGGACAGGCCCGTCCGGACCAGGATCACCGTAGCGCGCCTCGAGGATGCGCCCTATCCGGGTTTCGTGATCGATCTCGCGCCCGCCGACGGCGGCAAGCCGCCGGCCTACGGGGCGGCGCTCGGGCGGCGCTCCGGGACCGATCTCGGCGTCGTTCTGGTGATCGGCGAGGCGCCGGATGCGGTGCGCGAGACGGCCAAGTCCGTCGCTGCCCGCGAATTGGGCCCCTGAATCCACGCCGGACGCATGGTCTTGCGGTGAACCGGCGGACACTTCACCGGATCATGCGTCGAGCCCGTTGTCTCCTGCGGCTAAATTCTTTATGGCCTTGGCCAAATCTCAACAGCCCGAGGCCCCCATGAAAGCGCGTGTCACCGTGACCCTCAAGAACGGCGTTCTCGACCCCCAAGGCAAGGCCATCGAGGGAGCCCTCAAGTCGCTCGGCGTCGAGGGCATCGACGGCGTGCGCCAGGGCAAGGTCTTCGACATCGAGCTCGGCACCACCGACAAGGCCAAGGCCGAAGCCGCCCTCAAGGCCGCCTGCGAGAAACTCCTCGCCAACACCGTCATCGAGAATTACCGCGTCGAGATCGCGTGAGGCTCCCATGAAATCTGCCGTCATCGTCTTCCCCGGCTCCAATCGCGAAGGCGATGTGCTGCGGGCGCTCCAATCGGCCGGATCCCGGGTGGAGAAGGTCTGGCATGCCGAAACCGAGCTGCCGCAGGGCACGGATCTCGTGGTCCTGCCGGGCGGCTTCTCCTACGGCGACTATCTGCGCTGCGGGGCGATCGCCGGCCGTGCCACCGTGATGGATGCGGTGCGCGCCCATGCGGCGCGGGGCGGGCTCGTGCTCGGGATCTGCAACGGGTTCCAGATCCTGTGCGAATCCGGGCTTCTTCCCGGCATCCTGATGCGCAACGCGAACCTCAGGTTCATCTGCCACCGGCAGTTCCTCAAGGTCGAGCGCAACGACACCGCCTTCACCCGGGCCTACGCCAAGGGCCAGGCCATCGACGTGTGCGTGGCGCACGGCGAGGGCAATTACACGGCCGACGCGGAGACCCTGAAGCGGCTCGAGGGCGAGGGCCTGGTGGCGTTCCGCTACTCCGACGCCCAGGGCCACATCACGCAGGACGCCAACCGCAACGGCTCCATGAACTCCATCGCGGGCATCTATTCCGACAAGCTCAACGTGCTCGGCATGATGCCCCATCCGGAGAACCTGATCGAAGACCTCGTGGGCGGCACCGACGGACGGGGCCTGTTCGAGAGCCTCGTGTCGTCCTTCCCCCGCGCCGCCTGATCCCTCCAGATTACGAGACCCCGATGATCCGCAACGACGTCGCCATCACCCCGGAGCTGGTCAAGGAGCACGGGCTGAAGCCGGACGAATACGAGCGCTTCGTGAACCTGATCGGCCGCGAGCCGACGATCACGGAACTCGGCATCGTGTCGGCCATGTGGAACGAGCACTGCTCGTACAAGTCCTCCCGCATTCACCTGCGCGGCCTGCCCACCAGCGCTCCCTGGGTCATCCAGGGTCCGGGCGAGAACGCCGGCGTGATCGACATCGGCGACGGGCTGGCCTGCATCTTCAAGATGGAGAGCCACAACCACCCGTCCTTCATCGAGCCCTATCAGGGCGCGGCGACGGGCGTCGGCGGCATCCTGCGCGACGTGTTCACCATGGGGGCGCGCCCCATCGCGTCGCTCAACTTCCTGCGCTTTGGCGAGCCGGACCATCCCAAGACCCCTCACCTCGTCTCCGGCGCGGTGGCGGGCATAGGCGGCTACGGCAATTCCTTCGGCGTGCCGACGGTGGGCGGCTCCGTGGGCTTCGACAAGCGCTACAACGGCAACATCCTGGTCAACGCCATGGCGGTGGGCCTGGCGCGCACCGACGAGATCTTCTACGCCAAGGCGACCGGCGTCGGGAACCCGATCGTCTATCTCGGCTCGAAGACCGGCCGCGACGGCATCCATGGCGCCACGATGGCGTCCGCCGAGTTCGACGAATCCTCGGAGGAGAAGCGCCCCACCGTGCAGGTCGGCGACCCCTTCGCCGAGAAGCTCCTGCTGGAGGCCTGCCTCGAGCTCATGAAATCCGGCGCCGTCATCGCCATCCAGGACATGGGGGCGGCGGGCCTGACCAGCTCGGCCGTCGAGATGGGCGCAAAGGGCAATCTCGGCATCGAGCTCGACCTCGACAAGGTGCCCTGCCGCGAGGAGGGCATGACCGCCTACGAGATGATGCTCTCGGAGAGCCAGGAGCGCATGCTCATGGTGCTCAAGCCCGGCATGGAGAAAGAGGCCGAGGCCATTTTCCACAAGTGGGGCCTGGACTTCGCCGTCATCGGCAGGACCACCGACACCCTGCGCTTCGTGATCAAGCACCAGGGCGAGGTGAAGGCCGACCTGCCGATCAAGGAGCTCGGCGACGAGGCTCCCGTCTATGACCGCCCCTGGGTGGAAAGCCCCCGGCAGCCCGTAATTGCGGCAGAGAGCGTGACGGCTCCCGTGTCCGAGGCCGAGGCGCTCCTCAAGCTCGTCGGCTCGCCGGATCAGTGCTCCAAGCGCTGGGTCTGGGAGCAGTACGACCACCTGATCCTCGGCAACACGGTCCAGACCCCGGGGGGCGACGCCGCCATCGTGCGGGTCGAGGACGGCCCGAAGGGTCTGGCGCTCACCACCGACGTCACGCCCCGCTACTGCGAGGCCGATCCCTTCGAGGGCGGCAAGCAGGCGGTGGCGGAGGCCTGGCGCAACATCACGGCGGTCGGCGGCCTGCCGCTGGCAATCACCGACAACCTCAACTTCGCCAGCCCCGAGCGGCCCGAATCCATGGGCCAGTTCGTCGGCTGCATCCGGGGTATCGGCGAGGCCTGCAAGGCGCTCGACTTCCCGGTCGTGTCCGGCAACGTCTCGCTCTACAACGAGACCAACGGCCAGGGCATCCTGCCCACGCCCGCCATCGGCGGGGTCGGGCTCCTCGACGACGTGACGGTGAACGCCTCCATGGCGTTCAGGCGCGAGGGCGAGGCGATCATCCTCATCGGGGCCACCCGGGGCTGGCTCGGCCAGTCGATCTACCTGCGCGACGTCTGCGGTCGCGAGGAGGGCGCGCCGCCGCCGGTGGATCTGGCCCTGGAGAAGCGTAACGGCGACTTCGTGCGCCAGCTCATCCGCTCCGGCCAGGTGACCACCGTGCACGACGTCTCGGACGGCGGCATCGCGCTCGCGCTCGCCGAGATGGCCATGGCGGGCCAGGTGGGGGCCGAGATCACCGCCTATCCGGAGGGCTTTCCCCTCCATGCCTTCCTGTTCGGCGAAGACCAGGCCCGCTACCTCCTCGCCGTCGACGAGGACGTGGCGGCCGACATCCTCTACGAGGCCGGCGCGGTCGGCATTCCGGCCGTGACCCTGGGAATCACCGGCGGCGATTCGTTGATTCTGCCGGGCCGGCAGGCCATATCCCTGAAGCAGTTGAAGGCAGCCCACGAAGCCTGGCTGCCCGACTACATGACCGGCAAGTCCTGAGGAGTTTGATCCATGCCCATGAACGCCCACGATATCGAGAGCATGATCAAAGCCGCCCTGCCGGACGCGGTGGTCGAGATCAAGGATCTGGCCGGCGACGGCGACCACTATGCCGCCACCGTCACCTCCTCGGCCTTCAAGGGGAAGTCCCGGGTCCAGCAGCACCAGATGGTCTATGCAGCGCTGCAAGGACGCATGGGAGGCGTGCTTCATGCCCTTGCATTGACGACCGTGGCACCCGACAATTGAGACGCGAGTCCGACGCCTTGACCGTCGGGACGAAGGAGCATTCCATGGCTGACGCCAACCAGATCATCGACAACGAAGTGAAGTCCAACGACGTCGTGCTGTTCATGAAGGGCACGCCGCAATTCCCCATGTGCGGGTTCTCGGGCCAGGTGGTCCAGATCCTCAACTACCTCGGCGTGCCCTACAAGGGCGTCAACGTGCTCGAGGACGAGACCATCCGCCAGGGCATCAAGGACTATTCCAACTGGCCGACCATCCCCCAGCTCTACGTGAAGGGCGAGTTCGTGGGCGGCTGCGACATCACCCGCGAGATGTTCCAGGCCGGCGAGCTGCAGCAGCTCTTCGCCGACAAGGGCATTCCGGTCCAGCAGAGCGCCTGAGGCCGGCATTCCTTGTCGAGCGATCCGAGGCGGGGCGTTGACCCCGCCTTTTTCATGCGCCCTCCGCGGGTCAGGGGCGTCTTATGTCGCATTCCTTAAACGGCTCAGTTTCCGGCACAATGAACTGTGCTGAATGCAACAGAAGCGCCGCGCACCATAGAATAAGAAGGAGCGGCGAGAAGGGGCTGTTCCATGATCGAACCGGAGACGAACGTCGTTGCCTTCAAGCCGCGGGATGCCGTGGCCCATCATCCCAAGAGCCTGATGGAGCGCATCTATGCGGCGGGTTCCCTGTCCATCCGGGCGGACGACCGGGCCACCAAGATGGCGGCCGTCATGCTGCAGGCGCTGGGCTTCCTGGTGATCGAGGAGATCCTGGCCGACGGCACGCCGCGCCGGCTCCAACGCAGCGAGGCGCGGCAGGCCATGGACCGCCCCTGGCGGCTCTCGAAGCCGGCCTTTTCCGGCACGGTCGGCGTTCCGGACGGCGGCGGGGCGCTCCCGGTCTAGCGCTTCGGACGGGAAAAGTGGAACCAGTTTTGCGTGAAAAGATGCTCCAAAACAAAAGCCTCGAGCATCGGACGCAAAAGTGGGAACCGGTTTTGCGTGAAAAGATGCTCCAAAACAAATGCCTAAAGCATCGGGCGTGAGTTCGATGACACGTCCGATGCGCTAGGACCGCCCCAGAGCCGTCTTCATGAACGTGACGGCGTCCGGCGAGGCCCATTGGGCCGGCCCCTTGAGCAGGGCGATCTCGCAGCCCGACGCATCGACCACGAAGGTGGTCGGAAGTCCCACCACGTGGCCGGATTTCTGGAGCACCTGCAGGAGCTTGCCCTCGGGATCGGCGTGGTAGGCCAGGTTCCGGATGCCGGTCTCCTGCAGCCAGGCCTTCGGCTTCTCGGGATTGCGGGTATCCACATTGATGGCCACGACCTGGAAATCGGGACCGCCGAGCTCAGCCTGAATCCTGTCGAGGGCCGGCATCTCCTCGCGGCAGGGCACGCACCAGGTCGCCCACAGATTGACCAGGATCGTCCGCCCCTTGAAATCCGACAGGCTCATCCGCTGGCCCTCGGGCCCCGTGAAGGCGATCACCGGCGGCGGCTTCGGGGCGTTGCTCACGCCGACGGCCGCCACCTCGCCCTTGGCCAGCGGCTTCAGGCGCTCTGCGGTCGGCTTGGAGGCGCGGCATTCGGCAACCCCGGCCGCCAGGGGGTCGCGGGGCGAGAGGCCGTACCAGGCCGCCCCGGCCCCGGCGGCCGCCAGGGCCGCGAGACCGAGGATCCAGCCCGCTCGGGATTTCGATGGGTTCGACATGGCCTGTGGGTTCGACATGGCCTGTGATGTGGCGCTTTTCGGCCCGGGCCTCAAGCCCGAAAGGAACAGCGTGGCCGTCCGTCCCATCACGAAAGCGTTGAGCGTTCAGTCTGTTGCAATCCTCACCTTGCCTCTCGCATCCGGCACCGCTTGCCGTTATGGTGCGGCCACGTTTCGGAGCTCTTCATGTCGTCCAGCCTGACCCTTCCTCGCGCCGTTCTGGTTTGCGGCCTTCTCGCCCTCGGTCTGACCGCCTGCGGCCGTCGCGGCGCGCTCGAGCCGCCGCCGGACGCCTCGGCTCAGGCGGCCGAGACCCAGACGCAGACCCCGGCGAGCGACGCCACCCTGCCCTCCCCGGTCGGCACGCCCCGCTCCCAGGCGAACCGGGGCTACACGATTCCCAACAAGCCGTTTATCCTCGACCCGCTGCTCTAGGCCTTTTCGATGCACCATTTCGCCTATCGTGACGGCGTCCTCCATGCGGAGGGCGTCGATCTGCGCCGCCTCGCGGACGAGGTCGGGACCCCGTTCTATTGCTATTCCTCGGCCACTCTGGAGCGGCACTACCGGGTCTTCGCCGAGGCCTTCGCCGACACGGACGCCCTCGTCTGCTATGCCATGAAGGCCAATTCGAACCAGGCCGTGCTCCGGACGCTCGGCCGCCTGGGCGCCGGCATGGACATCGTGTCCGAGGGCGAGCTGCGCCGCGCGCTCGCGGCCGGCGTGCCGGGCGAGCGCATCGTCTTCTCCGGGGTCGGCAAGACGAAAGCCGAGATGGCCTTCGCGCTCGAGAGCGGCATTCTCTGCTTCAACGTGGAATCGGAGCCGGAGCTCGAAGCCCTTTCCGAGGTGGCGGTCTCGAAGGGCATGCGCGCCCCCGTGTCGGTGCGCATCAATCCGGACGTGGACGCCAAGACCCACGCCAAGATCTCGACCGGCAAGTCCGAGAACAAGTTCGGCATCCCCATCGCCCGCGCCCGCGAGGTCTATGCCCGGGCGGCGGCGCTCCAGGGCATCGAGGTCACCGGCGTCGACATGCATATCGGCAGCCAGATCACGGACCTGGCGCCTTACGACAACGCGACCGCGCTCCTCGCCGAACTCGCCCGCGACCTGATGGCGGACGGCCACCGGCTGCACCACATCGATCTCGGCGGCGGCCTCGGCGTGCCCTATCGGGAGGACAACGAGCCCCCGCCCGATCCACAGGCCTACGCGGCGATCATCAAGCGTCACACCAGGGATCTCGGCCTCAAGCTCGTGTTCGAGATGGGCCGCATGATCGCCGGCAATGCGGGCGTGCTCGTCGCCCGGGTGATCTACGTGAAGCAGGGCGCCGACAAGCCGTTCGTGATCGTCGATGCGGCGATGAACGACCTCATCCGCCCGACGCTCTACGAGGCCCATCACGACATCAAGCCGGTCCTGGCCGCCTCTCCCGGCACGCCGCGCGTCGTCGCCGACGTGGTCGGCCCCGTGTGCGAGACCGGCGACTATCTCGCCCTGTCCCGCGACATGCCGGCCGTGAAGGCGGGCGACCTCATCGCCGTCATGACCGCCGGCGCCTACGGGGCCGTCCAGGCCAGCACCTACAACACGCGCCCTCTGGTGCCCGAGGTGCTGGTCCGCGGCGAGGATCACGCGGTGGTGCGCCCGCGCCCGACCTATGACGAGTTGATCGGGCTCGACCGGGTCCCGGCCTGGCTGGGCTGACGCGCCCGCCCGCCGGCCCGCCACCTGCCGTGCAGAATCGACCACCCCTCTCGAACAATGCCCCGCTCGGAGGATTGACCATCAACCGGCAACGGCCTGAGCCGTGACGGCCGGTCACCTCTTCTTGAAGCTCCGCGCCCAATTGACCGCTGGTCATCCGGGGTCCGCGTGCTAGCTTTTCAGGCGGGGGTTATCTGCACGGGCGGTGCAGCGGGAGATATTTTGCATGAGCGACGGCCCGAACCCGACGCCTGGGCGCAGTCCCCTGAACCAGCGGTTCGGGCGCCTGGTCACTCATGCGCGCTGGTCCCTCTGGTGGGAAGAGGCCTGGCCCCGGCTCTGGCTGCCCTTCGCCATCGTCCTGCTGTTCCTGACCCTCTCCTGGCTGGGCCTCTGGCTCGACGCCTCGCCCCTGTGGCGTAGCGTCGGCCTGGGGCTGTTCGGAGCCGCCTTCCTTCTGTCGCTCTGGCCGCTCCTGCGCCTGCGCATGCCCAGCCGGACCCGTGCGCTCGACCGGCTCGACCGGGAAACAGGGCTCACCCACGGCCCGGCCCGCGTCCTTGACGATACGCTGGCGCTCGGATCGGCGGATCCCGGCACCAAGGCCCTCTGGGCGCTTCATCGCAAGCGGGCGGAGGATGCCGTCAGCCGCATGCGCGTCGGGCTGCCGCAGCCCGACATGGCCAAGCGCGACCGCTATGCCGTGCGCGCCGCGGGGCTTCTCGCCCTGGTGACGAGCGCCTTCATCGCCGGGCCCGAGATCGGCTCCCGGCTCGCCGCGGCGTTCGACTGGCGCAAGGTCGAGACCGCCTCTCCGTCCTTCCGCATCGACGGATGGATCGACCCGCCGCTCTATACCCGCACGCCGCCCCTGATGATCGACCTGGCCCGGGGGCAGAGCCTGCGCGCGCCGATCCATTCGACCGTCGTGATCCGGATCGCCGGCGAGGGAAGTGCGGAGGTCACGCCGGGCAAGGGCCTGACGCCGCTCCCGCCCAAGGCCAACCAGCGCGCCGACATGCGCGAGGAGCGCTACACCCTCGACGGCTCGAGCGAGCTGACGGTCAAGACCGGATTCGCGCACAGCGTGACCCTGACCATCGAGGCCATCCCCGACCGGCTGCCCGAGATCGCCTTCACGACGCCCCCCGAGGTCAACGCCCGCGGCACCTTCACCTTGAGCTACAAGGGTCGCGACGATTACGGCATCGCGTCCCTCGACGGCATCGTCGAGAAGGCCGACGCCAGCAAGGGGCGCTCCCTCGTGCCCGCCCCTCAGCTCACCCTCGCCCTTCCGAGCCATGAGGAGAACGCGCCGGACACCAAGTCCCCGGTCGATCTCACGAACCATGCCTGGGCGGGCGCGCCCGTGACGATCCGCCTGAAGGCCAAGGACGAGGCCGGCCAGGAGGCCCTGAGCGAGGCGATCACCTTCACCCTGCCGCAGCGTCCCTTCACGAATCCGCTCGCCAAGGCCTTGGTCGAGCAGCGGCGCAATCTCGTTCTGTCCCCGGACGACCGCAAGCGCGTTCAGGTGGCCCTCGACGCGCTGCTCATCGCGCCGGACGAGTACACGCCGCAATGGGGCGTGTTCATGGGGCTGCGCACCGGCGCGGAGCGCCTGCGGGTCGCCAAGTCCGACCAGGATCTGCTCGACGTGGCCGACTGGCTCTGGGCCATGGCGCTGCAGATCGAGGACGGCAACCTGTCCGATGCGGAGCGCGAGCTGCGCGCCGCCCAGGAGCGTCTGAAGGAGGCCATGGACCGGGGCGCCACGGACGACGAGATTCGGCGCCTGACCGACGAGCTGCGCCAGGCCATGGACAAGTTCCTGCGGGAATTCGCGCAGCGCATGCAGCAGAACCAGCAGTCGCAGGATCAAAGCCAGCGCACGCCTCCCGACCGGATGATCTCGCAGGACGACCTCAACCGGATGCTGCGCCAGATGGAGGACGCCATGCGCCGCGGCGACGTGGCCGAGGCCCAGCGCCTGCTCGAGCAGCTGCGCAACATCCTCGAGAACCTGCAGACGGCTCAGCCCAACGGCCGCATGACCGATCCGCTCGGACGCGAGATGAACCAGGCCATGCAGGACCTGGAGGACATGGCGCGCGAGCAGCAGAACCTGCGCGACGAGACCTTCCGCGACGGCCAGAACCGGCGCATGCAGCAGGGCGACCGCAACGGGCAGCGCCAGCAGGGGCAGCGTCAGGGGCAGCGCCAGCAGGGACAGCGCCAGCAAGGCCAGCAGGGTCAGCAGGGTGACGGTCAGGAGCAGGCGGAGAACGGCCAGGGCGGTCAGGACCAGGATCCCCTGGGCCTGAGGCAGAGGCAGGAAGCCCTGCGGCAGAGGCTGGAGGAATTGCAGCGGCGCATGCAGGGCATGGGCATGCAGAACGAGCAGGGTCTCGGCGAGGCCGAGCAGGCCATGCGCGATGCCGAAGGCGCTCTCGGCCAGGGCCAGGACGGGCCTGCCGTCGACGCGCAGGGACGAGCGCTCGAAAGCCTGCGTCGCGGCATGCAGGGCATGGCCCAGCAGATGCAGCAGATGCAGCAGGGCGACGGCCAAGGGAACGAGCAGGCCGGCGACCAGCCGGGCCAGGGCAACCCCCAGGGCAACCAGCAGACGGGCCAGCGCGACAACGATCCGCTCGGCCGGCCCATGCGCAATCGGGACTATTCCGACGGCCGTGTCGAGGTGCCCAGCGCCAGCCAGTCGCCCGCCCAGCGCGCACAGCGGATTCTGGAGGAATTGCGGCGCAAGCTGGGCGATCCGAGCCGGCCGCAGGAAGAGCTC
>NZ_JAMXFI010000162.1:0-18449 GCF_025460875.1 Microvirga yunnanensis | reverse complement strand
CGAGGTTGACCGCTACTCGTCGCATGCCAGCCGCACCTTCGATGGTACGAACCATCATGATGACGATGTCAGCGACGGCGCCGGCACGGGTGCTACCGTGGGCACGCTCGCCGGCGGCGGCGCCGGCCTGCTTGCCGGTCTCGGCATGCTGGCCATTCCGGTGCTCGGCCCCGTGGTGGCGGCGGGATGGTTGGTGTCCACTCTCGTTGGTGCCGGGGCCGGCGCGGCCATTGGCGGACTGACAGGTGCGCTTGTTGACGCCGGCGTGGACGAGAATGACGCCCATGCCTATGCCGAGGGCGTCCGCCGCGGCGGCGCCCTGGTGACGGTGCGTGCCTCCGACACGGAGGTGGACCGGATTGTCGATATCCTCGATGACGAGGGCACGGTGGACTTCGACGAGCGCGAGAACACCTGGCGCGACACCGATGAGGTGATCCCAGTCGCCGAGGAAGAGTTGCACGTCGGCAAGCGCGAGGTGAACCGCGGGCGCGTGCGTCTGCACTCGCGGGTGATTGAACGGCCCGTGCAGGAGCAGGTCACTCTGCGCGAAGAGCGCGTCAACGTGGAGCGCCGCCCAGCCTCGGGGGCAACGCAGGCTGGCGCCATCGCTGGCGATCCCTTCCAGGAGCGCACCATCGAGGTCGAGGAACGGGCCGAGGAGGCGGTGGTTTCGAAGGAAGCCCGCGTCGTCGAGGAAGTGGTGGTCCGCAAGGAAGCCGAGCAGCGCACCGAGACGATCTCCGACACTGTCCGCAAGACCGAAGTCGATGTGGAGGATGAACGCGGCACCACTGTTTCCCGCACGGGCACCACGGGTAATCCGATTGATCGAAATCGCTAACGATCCTGAGGAAGCCCGGTCCTGGCCGGGCTTCTTCCCTCGCTCCAGGCTGTTGGCCCGGAGCATCACGTTATGCCGTGAGACGCTACGAAACAGGAGATTGCGATGGGACTGCTGGATTCAATCCTGGGCAACATGATGGGAGCCGGAGGTGCCTCGATGCAGGGGCGCGGCGGAGCAACCTCGCCGATCGTCAAGGCATTGATGATGCTGCTGGCAGCCAAGGCCTTCCAGCACTACCGTTCCGGCTCACAAGGTGGTGGTGGGCTCGGGGACATCTTGGGTGGCCAGGGTGGCCTTGGCGGGATGCTCGGCGGACAGGGCGGAGGAATGCCTGGTGGTTTGGGCGGTGCCCTCCCGGGCGGACTAGGCGGCTTGCTGGGTGGATTGCTCGGTGGAGGCGGTGGTCTCGGCGGGGGTGGTCTGGGTGGTCTGCTCGATCAGTTCCGCCAGAACGGCTATGGCGACCATGTCGACTCCTGGGTCGGCACGGGCCAGAACCGACGGCTCGCACCGGACGAGCTCTCGCAGGCGCTCGGGCCGGACACGCTCGACGAGCTGGAGCAACAGACTGGGCTGCCGCGCCAGCAGCTTCTGTCCGAACTCTCCGAAGAACTGCCCGATGCGGTCGATCAGTTCACACCGGGCGGTCGCCTGCCGACGGAACAGGAAGTCTCCTCCCGCTGGTCTTGAATGTTGGGATCACCCCACGGCCGCAGGAGCGTGGCAGAGGGGACGAGAAGTCCAAAGGCTGGGCTGCTCCAGCCTTGGCCGTGAGAGGAACGTGGGCGTCCGGTCAACGTTGATCCAGAGCCCTTTTGGCCGAAAGAGGAACATGATGCTCAATATGCTCCAGGTCTTCACGATCACCAGTCTCGCTGCGGTGAACGCGGCTCTCGCTCAGGCTACGCCGCCCGGCTCGCCCGCCGCTCCGGCAGCGACGGACGACGGCGGTGCCTCCTGGCTCTGGATCATCATCGGCTTGGCGATCATTGCCGGCCTCGTTTGGTACTTCATGCGCGGGCGGTCACGGACGACACCTGTCGGCACGACCGGCAGCTCACCCACCTCCGGGACGACCACGGGCCGCACCAACGTGTACGACAACGACAGGCCCAAGTAGGTCGCGTTTCAAAGCGGAAACGCCCTGAAGCCGAACCGCACGGGTGATGGCTGATGCGGTCCTGCCCGGACTGTCGGTGCGAGCGTCGCTGCCTGAGAGGCGGGGTTGCCGGGCGGGTACTCTGCCGCCGCCTTAGGGAACGTGCGCCAAATCGGCAGCATGCAGGCCTCGCCCACACCAAGGACGAGGGCCACGCCGTAGATGAAGATCACCCGTAAGAAGCTCTCATCGATCTCACTCGAAGCTCCGTACCGACCACCTGATGATCTGCGGAGGAACATTGATGAGGATGTGCGATTGAGTCACTGCGGAGGCAACCTGCGTTCGGGCAGGTCTCCTTGACGGGCTTCCGCGGCCTGGGCCCTGTTCAGCGGTTGGAACGGGCTCCTTGTCTGTAAGGCCGCCTTTCCTGGAACCCGTGCCCCTCGGATCGGTTGATGACGTTCACCGGACGGGGAGCGGAACATGCAGACATGGTGGCTGACGGCGCTAGGCTTGGCGGCGGGGCTATGCACCAGCCTCAGCTTCGTGCCGCAGGTGCTCAAGGCTTGGCGCGAGGGCGACACCGAGGCAATCTCCAAGCGCATGTACGTGGCATCGCTGATCGCTTACGGCCTCTGGATCGTGCACGGGCTGATGATCGAAAGCACGCCTGTCATCCTGTTCAATGCCGTCAATGTCGTCTTCGCAGGCCTCATCCTGGTGCTGAAGCTGCGGAGCCTCAGGGGAGCGGGAGCACGCTGAGCCATGGAGGTATCCCTCGCCACCCTGATTGGATCTGCCGCCGGCTGCATCGGCCTCTACAGCCTCATCCCGCAGGTCGTGAAATGCTGCCGGACCGGCGACGTCGCGGCCATTTCCCTGCGCATGTTCGCGGTGCGCACCTTCGGGCTGCTGCTCTGGACGGTTTACGGATTCGCCCTCGGTAGCCTACCCGTGCTGGTCTTCAGCGCCCTTGGCTTGGTGCTGAGTATGGTCATCCTGGTCCTTAAAGTCCGCGGCTCCCGCACGCAATCAGCCGGAGAGCTGCCGCCAGAGCGGCAGCAAGGGGCTTCAGATACTGCTGAAGCCATCGCGCGTTGAGTCCCAGATGACGGTGCGGCCCCTCACAGGTTCATCCACCAGCACCTGAACTCTCCTGCCGTGACTGGCGGTTCGGGAAGCGAGTTTGACGCCCGCCCGGATGGCTTCGGGCAAGGCGGGGCAGCGGGCGAGAATGATCTCGCTGCTGACCACGACCCAGAGGCCGCTGATCGGCTGTATCACGAAGTAGTCGTCCAACGCCCCGCCCCGACAAGACCGGCTGAGATGTCGCAGCGGGACATTGGGTCAAGGCCCCTTCGATATCCGGCTTGGGCCAGCCCCTGCCAGAAGTTGACGTTCCGCCGTAGTAAACTCTGGAACGCCGTGCCTGTGAGACGAGAACTAGCCTCGCCGGGCGCAGTCCAGACCTCCCTGTATGGGAGATCTGGATTCGGAGCCCGCCAGTCCTCGTCGTGGTCTGGCGGGCTCTTTGTGCTTACACGGGAGATGCCGCGGACGGTTTCGGGTGCTCCAGGAAGAAGCGCATCATCTCGCGGCTGGCATCCGGTCCCTTGGGTTCGGTGTAGGACCCACTCGAACTTCCGCCGGACCAGGCATGCCCTGCGCCGTGCAGAACCCAATGCTCGAGCATCGGATGGCCGCTGTCATCACACGCAACCGTGCGGGTATAGCGGATCCCGCTGGGAGCCTGCCCGCGGCTGACCGTTGTCTGGAGATCCGAACCCGCCCGCGACTGAGCAATGACTTGCTCCCCGTTCACGGGGTTCACGGTCGTGTCGCGATCGCCATGGAACACGATGGTCGGCACGGGCTGCTTGGCCCCAATGTGATGAGGTGCCCCGCCCTGCCGCATGGCAGCAAACGCCGACGGCATGTCACGCGCGGCCCCACACGCCAGCCCGGAGTGGACGCCCACGGCCGCATAGAGATCTGGATAAGCCGAGCCCATGATTGCGGCTGCTGCCCCGCCGGCGGAGAGCCCGGCGACATAGACGCGTCCGGGTTCAACAGAATAGTCACGCATAATCTGACGCGTGATACCGGCGATCAGCGACGGCTCACCGCGATCCCGCTGCTGATCGGCCGCGTTGAACCAGTTCCAGCACTTGGACACGTTGGCGGACTGGGCCTGTGCCGGGTAGGCCACCAGAAACGTCTGCTCCTCAGCCAACTCGTTCATCTGCGTGCCGGCGGCAAAATCATCCGGCGATTGGGTGCAGCCGTGCAGCATCACCACGAGCGGCACAGGCTGACCCGTGTAGCCGCTCGGGATGTAAAGCTTGTACGTCCTGCTTCCCGCTTCATTAGCGAACATCCGCTCTTCGAAGCGGGCGCCCTCCGGCAGCGGGGCCAGAGCACGGGCTGAACCAGGTCCAACAAATCCATCTAACCCAAGCGCGGAGCCGGGTTGGCCCATGCGGTCGAGGAAGCCTCGGAGCGCTTCCGGCACCTGAGGCTGACCCGACGCTCCGGCGAGACCACCAAGAGGATGAGAGGCACGGTGTGGGAAGTCGAACTTTGGCGGGGTCCACGCCCCTTCTGCGGAAGATGGCGGCACCATATCGATGACGCGAGAGAAATGCGCTGCTGCGGGTTTGTCTTCATCTCCCCTGGCGCTGCTTGACGTCGTTGCGGGATGGGCACCTGCAAGCCTTCCCTGAAGAAGTGCCATGGCTTCTGCGAGCCGGCCTTCGCGGGTCAGGCGGGTGGCCTCGAGCATGTCGATGTTCGGTTGTGCGTTCATGGGTTCGGTCCTGTTGTGAGGTGAAGCGGGGCAAAGCGGGACCTGCCCCTTCCGGTCGGGAAGGGTTGGGCAGGCTCGAGAGACGGTGGGACGGGTGCTACCCGGTAGTCAGCGCATGCGGTCCTTGAGTGCCTCTTTCACGGCCGGACTGGCATGCAAGGCGCCGAGGACGTGAAGGGAGGCGATCGTCTGCTGGGCAAGTTCGGGCGTGACATCACCAGCGATACTGGCAAGACCCAGAACCTGGATGTGCAGCACTCCGCCAGCCGCTTGCACAGCCTCCAGGTCCTGGCGGCTGTAGTGGCGCAGGCCCAGGTCGAGTTGGTGGCGGTCGACCGACTTCTTGACGGCGTCGTTGTGCCGATCGAGCTGGTTGCGAATGGCGGTCCGAATGAAGTCGGTCCGGTTGGAGTAGAAACCCTCCTGGACGAGGAGATCGATATGGCCAAGGTCGACATAGCCCAGGTTGATCGTGATCTTCTCACTATCACTGGCCTTGGGCCGAAGTTCATGCACGTTATTAACCATCTCTACCATCCTGTTGCCATCCACGTAGATGGTAAGTGGAGGCCTAATGTGGCGAGTTCAAGCCCCAGCCCTGATCATTCCCTCAACGCGGCATCATATGCGTCAGCCTCTCATGAAGCAGCCGCACTCGCTCAGGAGAGGAAGAGCCACATGGGCCAGAGGTTCTGTCCACAGTGTTCCTGCGATGCAGCCTCTGTCCTGAGCTTCGCCACGAATGACGGGTGCTTCGCCGCCGCTGTTCAGTGCCACGTCTGCGGCTTCGAAAAGCCCACTGATGGTGACTTCGAGGACGAGCAGACCGCCCGCGAGGCCGCAACCCATGCTTGGTTGGAGGGCACGAAGCCCCTCCCCTCACCTCCTCCCATTTGATTTCAGCGCTTATCTCCCACCACGAGGATGCTGATGTGCAGCTTCCAGAGCTCGCGCTTGAGCACCGCTAGGCGATCAGGCGGCAGCTCTGACCCAAACATCTGGTCAAACTCGTCCCTGGTGAGATAGCCGCGTTTTCTCGCCTGCTTCAGCAGGCGCCAGGACTCTGGATTGGACAGATCAAACAGCAGCTCAGGCATGAGCATCTCCGGCTGATCGTGTGATGGTACTGCAGCCGGAATCCTCCGCAAGGAAAGGTGCGCGAACCACAGCGTCCTGCACTCGTGGCCTGGAATGCGGTTGAGGAACTGGCCCAGGTTCTAGGCCTTCGCCGGCCCCAACGTATCGGCCATGGTGGCGCCGCGGGCGCCCATGGGCTTCTCGGGCCCTCGGGTGGTGTCCTTCGCCGTCTGGTGCTCCATCTCGGCGTTGAGCTCAGCCCCGAGCAGCACGACCACGCTCGAGATCCAGATCCAGGTCATGAAGCCGATCACGGCCCCGAGCGAGCCATAGGTCTCGTTGTAGCTGCCGAAGTTCGCCACGTACCAGGAGAACAGCATCGACACCACGAGCCAAAGCACCGCCGCCACGATGCCGCCAGGCGTGACCCACTTCCATTCGGCCTTGTCGCGGCTTGGGCCATAGCGGTACAGCACCGCCAGCCCGAGGATCACCACAGCGAGGAGGACCGGCCAGCGCGCCAGGGCGAGCAGCCGTTCGAGCCCGCTGCCGAGACCAACGAAGTCGAGGACAATCGGCAGGACCACGATACCGGCCAGGGCGAGGAGAATGAACCCGACAGCCGCCAGCGTGAAGGTGAGCGACTCGAGGTTCAGCTTCACGAAGCTTCGCTTCTCCTCCTCGTCGTAGACGATGTTGAGCGCGTCGAAGATCGCCTTCATGCCGGCGTTGGCACTCCACAGCGACACCCCGAGGCCGATGATGAAGCTGAGGCCGAGGGTGCCCTCGCCTGCCGACGCGATGCGAACCACCTGCTCCCGGATGATGTCGAGGGCACCGCTTGGCAGGACGCCGGAGAGGGCTCCGAGGTGGTCCTGGATCGTGGCCGGGTCGGCAAACAGGCCGTAGACGGAGACCAGGGCCGCCAAGGCCGGGAACAAGGCCAGCAGGGCGTAGTAGGTCACGCCGGCGGCAACCGACATCAGACGATCCTGGCCGAACTCCTCGTAGGTGCGCCACAGGATGTCCTTCCACCCCTTGGCTGGGATCTGGGTAGGGGTGGCGGCCTCTCTTCCCCTGCCCGGCTCCGAGGCTGCGGCTGCTGGGGCATGCTGGCTGGCGTCCTGCGCTCCGGCCTCTCGGCCAGTGTGCTCGGTACGACCTGGATCCTGGGCTGGGATCCTCGTGGTCGCCCTGCTGCCCCCAGCCACAAGCCGGACCAGGACCATGCCGGCCGCGGCAGCCACCAGGGTGGATGTCATGGACGGAGCGGGACGCTTCTGGGGATCCTGGGACGGAGGGAGTGCGGCGGGCATGATGGATGTCGAACTCTGAGGCGTACTGACGGAGCAGGCTTGGCCGTTAGGTAACCGCAACCTCGCGAGGTATGTTCCACTGTGGCTGGCTCCAGCTCTGGCAGCTCGGCGCTCCTGCGCCACGGCGGATGCACTCCCGCAGCCTGTCGGTACGGGCGGTTGAAAACGATCCCGCCCGCGACATCTGTCGGGGCATGACAAGCACCGTTTCCGCTACCTCGCCCCCATACACCAATCCCATGCTCGATGCCGCCGTCCAAGCCCATCTCGGCACCCAGCTGCGGGTTCTCTACGGCGATCCCGTGGAGATCAAAATGCCGCGGCGCCTCGCCCAGCTCGCCGACCGCGTCGCCCAAGTCATCCGTGCCCATACAGAGCCCGTGGACCAGGCCTTCGTCGACGGCATCATGGCCAGCCTGAAGCCGCTGCAGGCCTTCGCGATCTCCCTCACCCGTGACGTCCACCAGGCCGAGGACCTCGTGCAGGAGACGGTTCTGAAGGCCATCAGCAAGCAGGAGAAGTTCGAAGCCGGCACGAACCTGCAGGCCTGGCTCTTCACCATCCTGCGCAACCTGTTCTTCTCCAGCCACCGCAAGATCCAGCGCGAGGTGGAGGATGCGGACGGTGCCCATGCGGCGACACTCGTCACGATCCCGGACCAGGAGGACCGTATCGTCGTCCAGGATCTTGAAGCCGCGCTCGCCAAGCTGCCGCGGGAGCAGCGCGAGGCCATCCTGCTCGTCACCGCCGAGGGCATGGCCTACGAGGAGGCGGCCGAGGCGCTCGGCGTGAAGGTCGGGACACTCAAGAGCCGGGTGAACCGGGCCCGGAACCGGCTGGCCGAACTCATGGGGCTCTTGGGGGCCGACGGCATTGCCGCCGGACGCCATGCCGGCTCCTGATCAGGGGTCGGCTCAAAACCACGCC
Source organism: Microvirga yunnanensis (assembly GCF_025460875.1). Taxonomy (NCBI): domain Bacteria; kingdom Pseudomonadati; phylum Pseudomonadota; class Alphaproteobacteria; order Hyphomicrobiales; family Methylobacteriaceae; genus Microvirga; species Microvirga yunnanensis. The sequence goes on along the minus strand of NZ_JAMXFI010000162.1, from coordinate 10,374 downwards.
TTGAGTGCTCTCTGCCCATGGTTCATCCATCGCGGCTCTCAGGTCAGTTCTCGAATAAGCCGGGATCCGGTTCCTGAATGATGGAAGGCCTGGTGTTCGTCTCAATGCGACGGAAAGGCAGATATCGAGATGACCTACAGGCTCTTCCGGCTCGCTCCCGGCAGCTATGACGTGCTGCTCAATGGGGTGATCATCGCCAGCCTGGTCCAAAGTGGCCCAACCAATGGCGCCACATGGACAGTGGAGCTTCTGGTGGATCTGCCCCCAGAGGAAATGCCGGCTCCCTTCACAGAGGCAGAACACACGTTCGGCAGCCTGGAAGAGGCCCGGCAGTGGCTTGGAGGAGCGGAGCTCCAGGACACGAAGATTCAAGGTTAGGACCAGGGAGCCTCGGCAATGCCAAAACAGATTCATTTGCTTCGAGATGAGCAGGTGGATCGGGATGAAGCTCTTGAGGCCTACCTCCTCGAGCACATTGCCGGCTTACGGGAGTACGATGCGGCCCAGCATAGAGCTTTCGGCCAGTTGCAAGAGGATGCGTACGCACGCCATCCCGATCCCACGCCAGACGATATCGCCGCGGCTGAAGCGGCGGAGGCCGCCCTCCCGTCCAGGAAGAGGACAGAGGTTCAATTGCGCAGAAGCTTTGCTCCTTTGGCCTCTCACATTCCAACGGAGATCAAGCGCAAACGGAAACGCTTCGTCCAGCAGGGTCAGCGGGCCTGGAACAGAGCCAACCCGACACCTCTGACATGGGAGCTGGAGCGAACGCTCACGGCAGAATTCATGAAAACTTATCAACGCTGATTGCCAGAAGGGCACGCCCTTTCGAGAGCCGTTTCGTGCATCGCCTCAAGAGCCACTGCTTTTGGTCGTGGCTAAGCTTGGGAACCTACTATCCAGACAAGTCGTTCGTGGCTGCTTCGGCCTGCTCCAACTCGTCGTCGGCTGTCATGCGCACCAGCGGCTCGTCCTCCACCACTAAGACCACAGGCGGGACGCTAAATTCAGGAGGTCTCATTCACGTCACTGCCGGCTGTGGCTGACGGGTGGCCTTCTCAGCCGGCACGAGAACTTCAAGGCCGCACCAAGTCTTCGGCATGAAGGTGACACAGCGCGGCAGGGCATCGGGTTCTACGCCAGGGTCACCTCTAACAAAGAGGCTACAATCGGCGCCGGTCGTGACCCTCTCGATCCGCAGAAGGTTCCAAGCCAATAAGCGACTTACGCTCAGTCCATGAAGAGGTCTGAGTTCAACGCCGAAAGACACCCAGTTCCCCAACCTTCCATCCTTCGGGGGCGCTGCTGATCCGTCCTTGCCTTCGTATGCTCATGCTGCGTACGCTGCCGCCTCCTCAGGCGCAATCCGTCGAACCAGTTGGCTGATCACACCGGCAAGTTGATGCGGACAGTAAGGCGTGCGCAGGCACGGAGCCCCGCTGACCTTCTCGGCGTCCCGCAGCCTGAATGGCACGCGTGAGGTGTAGATCACCTTAAGGTCGGGATCGGACACACGGGCGTCCTTAGCCAGGCAGAGGCGGGCACCTGCCTGCCCGAGATCGGTGTCGATGACCAGAACACTGATGCGCCGGTTCGTGCGAAGCAGATGCCCGGCCTCCCCCACAGAGCCGGTCAGGAGCACTTCATACCCGTAGCCGACTAGGCTGCTGGCGGTTGTCATTCCGGCCAGCCGATCACCGGAAACAAGCAGACCGAGAGGCTGTCGGCTCATGAGGAAATACCCTGGACGGAGCGCGCGAAGACGCCCTCGGGAACGGAAAGGTTGTTCGGAAATCAGACCCGCGGGTGTGCTGTGATCGGCCTGCTGGGATCATGGTGGCCAACAGGGTTCACTAGAGGTTAACCACCCCTGCCCTGCAGGAGCTGGATAGCCGGGAAAACGCTGTGGCCGTGTCCGTCAGCCCTCCGGCTGCGTGCTCTCTCCAGGGGCACCGGACGCCTCAAGCCGTTCCTGAGCGGCTTTGAGGGCGGCCTCCTTCCAGACGAGCGCAAGAGCCTCGCCAAGGTCGTCGTTGGCCCGCTGCAGCGCCTGCTCTCGGATGTTACGGGCTAGGTCGAGGATGTGCTGCTCCATGGCCTCCTCGCCGGAAGCCGAGCCGACATGCATCAGGCTCAGGTCCGCGGCCATCGTGCCGTACGTCTCACCTGCCTTTCGCGCTGCCTCACGCCTGTCGGCGTCTGTTTCCATGGCGGTCACCTACCCCGTGCGCACAAACTCCGCGTTGAAGATAATCCGCGAAAGGAGAAAGCGCTCCGCTGCGGTCGCTCAGAAGCGTCTCCGCGGCGCCCGCAGCTGCTGGCCCCGCGGGGTCGCTTCATCAAGGCGCCGCATTCATAAGCTCAAGCTGAAACCCTGCGCGAGGCAGAACATTAGCCCGTTGAGGGCCGTTCACATCTCCGGCCTTCAGGACTAGGAGGCCTCCTCACCTACTGGCAATGGCGGGTGGGGAGGCCCTTTCTTCATCATCTCGGACCCTGCCACGACCGTCAAACCTCTTGGAGACGGCGATACGCGTGGATAGGCTCAGCGCAAGACCAGCAGATCTTGTTCCAGCTCCAACAAGCATTCGGGCCTGACGAATTCGGCAGCTTAGGATCCAGTTACGTCCTCATACGGCTAGGCTCGATATGCACTTAGAGCATAACTCCCCTCCATAGTGGCGACTGCTCATTTGAGCGTCGCAACCCCATATCATCCTCATCACAGACAATGGAAAAAACCTCGGTGGTCGAGGCAGTTAGTACCTAAAGGCATAGTATGTTCGTAACCTACATTCTCTCCCAAATCCGCGCGTATCTGCGTTACCGCAAGACGGTTCGTGAGCTGTCGCATCTCAGCGACCGTGAGCTCAACGACCTTGGCATCGTGCGGTACGACATTGACTCCATCGCACGCAATTCTGCCGCTGCTGCCTGACCCGCTTCAGCTTCGTCAGAGATGTCGAGCCCGCCCTCTGGCGGGCTTCTGCGTTTCTGGGCCCCACAGAAACAATAGGAGCAGGACCCAAAGATCCTGCCCCTTTGAAATCACGCCACCGGCAATCCCGGCGCCGCTGTGCCTATCGCTGTTCGGACCTGGGCGGCGAACTCAGGAAGTCCTCAATGGAGAGCTGCGCCGCATTTCGTGGTCTTGGCTTTGGGCGACGTGCGGCCTCCTCTGGTGGAGCCATACTCTTACGCATGCTCACAGGAACGCTCTCGGCCCGTGCCTTTTCCATGCGTGCCTTGGCCTGGTCGCGCGACACCGCTTCCTCGGACTTCGGATCGTCCTGCAGCCATTTCCCGTGCTTGAGAACTTCGTTCACGCGGCCCTGGTTGACGCCCAGCTGAAACGCAATTTCCTGCTGGGTCATCTCAGTGGTCTGGTTGAGCTCGATGATCCGCCTCGCCAACTCAGGCGTCATCTTCTTGCCGGCAATCCGCCGCCCGACTCTGACCGTCCGATTGGTCCGATCACGCTCCTTGAGCTTCTCCAGGACAGCGAGGGCCATGTTCATGCCCTGCTCCCGCAATGCGGTCTCGAACTCCTTGAGAGTGGTCAAACGGCATACTCCTCGAAAGCCGGATCCAATCGCGGAGGTGCCGATCGTGGCTGGGGCGCCGGCGGAGAAGGGTACGAGGTCGAGTACTTCGCCAGGAAACACGGCATCAGTGTTGTGCAGGCTGAGGAGTTGATCAAAGAGCACGGGAACAACCGCGAGAAGCTGGATGCGGCCGCTGGGAAGCTCAAGCGAGGCTAACCCCTGGCAGCCCGGTGCCCAGAACCTGAGTATGAGTGAGCGCCGCATCTTTGTTGGGGCCGCCGCCTGGGCGATCCCAAAGGCACACCAAGATGCCTTCCCAAATGAAGGCAGCCATCTGGTGCGATAGGCGAACCGGTTTGACGGCGTCGAAATCAACTCGTCCTTCAATCGGCCTCATCGCTCATCGACCTACCAGCGCTGGGCCGGCGATGTCCCGGAACCCTTGCAGCGGTTCCTGGGCGAAATCACCGGACTGGGTGACAAGCTCAGACCAGTCCTCATCCAGCTTCCCCCAAGTCTAAATTCGACCCTGATGCAGCCGAAGCGTTCTTCCGGACTCTCCTCGATTCCTTTGGCGGCGATATCGTCTGCGAGCCCCGGCACGCAACGTAGTTTACGGCCGACGTCGACGAATTCCTCATAGAGCGGCAGGTCGCGCGGGTCGCAGCCGACCCTCAGCCGCACCCGGATGCGAAGCGGCCGGGCGGATGGCACGGACTTGCGTACTATCGCCTGCATGGCTCGCCGCAGATGTACTATTCATCCCACTGCGACGAGGACTTCACCCGGATCGCTCGGGAACTCAGAAAGCGTGAGGCGGAGGGTACGCGGACTTGGTGCATCTTCGATAACACGGCGGAATTTGCCGCGACGGCAAACGTCCTCGCGCCGCAGCCCTCGCCCAATGATGAAGCAGGTGTGACGGGCAGGCTCTTTCTACCGCGGGCCAAGCCGTTCACTGCTCCCGCACTGTTCGCTCAAGTTCCGCCTGCTCAATCTTCTGCAGCAGGGCCTCGATGTCACGTGGCAGGGACTGCCGCATGGTATCCTCATAGATTTGCTTTAGGTCCCGACCTATGCAGAGCAGGAGATTGCGGTCTGAGAGACGAGGGTATCGCCAATGTTCTGTCTTTTCGCTCAACGGCTTTCACTCCTCTGCCATGCGTCACAGCGATCGGCACCGTCACGACAAGACGATGACCTGGGTTCCCTTGGGCGCGCGCTGATAGAGGTGGATCACATCCTGGTTGACCATGCGGATGCAGCCGGACGACACGTTGGTGCCGATCGTCTCAGGCTCGGTCGTACCGTGGATGCGATAGCCGGTGTCCCCGCCGTCTGCAAAGAGATACACCGCCCTCGCCCCAAGCGGGCTTGTCGGGCCTCCTGGAACACCCCGCCCGCGTGACGTTGCCACAAGTTGCGAGCGGATCTCCGGATCACGGGCGACCATCTCCTTCGGGGGCACCCAATCCGGCCAGCTGCGCCGCATATTGATTTTTGCGGTCCCCGACCAGCCGAAGCCCTCACGGCCGACGCCAACGCCGTAACGGGTCGCTTGTCCTGGGGCCTCGACAAAATAGAGGTGACGCGAGGCCGGATCGACGACCGCGGTGCCGGGCTCCTCCGTCCCGAGGTATTCCACCTGCTGTCTCAAGTAAGCCGGGTTTACCTGGGCATAGTTGAACTCGTTCACTGGAGCAGGCTCGCCGGGATAGCCTGCGTAGACGACCGAATAGTTGGGCTTGCTGATGGTAAGGCCGCTGAGGCCTCGGCGTGAGCCGGAAGCATCGAGCAATCCGCCGAAGAGCGGTCCACCCATGGAGAATCCAGAGCAACCGGCAAGGGAAACGGAGCCGGCCGCAAGGCCGAGCGAAAGCAACGAGCGGCGCGAGATCGTGGACATGGGCTCACTCCAGACGATACAAGAACGGATGGGCTACTGCTCGGTGAAGAAGGTCAGCACAACCTTGCCCTTGTCGCTGAGGAGACAGACAAAGCGGTTGGGCTTGTCGGTCTTGTCACGCTGGAGATAGGCGTCGCCCAGGACCACCATCTTGATTGGTGTGTCGCCGACCTTGGTGTTGGCCTTGGAGACGGCGAGCGATTCCATGTCCAGCGTGATCTGGTCGAGCGAAGGCGAGCGCTCCTTGATCGCGGCCAAGCCTGACAGCCGGCATGCCTCAACCTCGGCCAGAACCTGAGCGAGGGCGGATGAAGACGCGACGAGAGACGTCGCAAGAACTGCGAAAGCAAGCCGCATGGGACAACCTCGGTGGGGAAGTGATGCCGGTCATCGTCGAAGCCGGCATGTGAGGAAAAGCCCTGGCTGAGCCCGGCAGTTCCTGACGCAGCAACGGTTTGCGCCTCCGTCGAGCCTCTTCCGCACAACACGGTTAGCGCATAGTTAACAAGAGAGGCGACAGCATTCCCAAGCCTCAGCCGTTCTCGCTTGGCGGCCTAATCCTGGAACCTACGCACCGCTCCCCCGTTGGCCCCGGTAACCCCGTCATACTGGAGAGCCCGAATGTTCTTGCGCGTCGATAAGCTGCAAGTCGATCTGCCTGCGCCCAAGCGGCAGGACCCGAACGCTGCCGCAGCCCTCCAGGAACTCCTGGGTGGCAAGTACGGCGAGATGTCCACCCTCGGGAACTACATGTTCCAGAGCTTCAACTTCCGCTCCAAGAGCAAGCTGCGGCCCTTCTACAGCCTGGTCGCGGCGATCACCGCCGAGGAGCTCGGCCATGTGGAACTGGTCAGCAACGGCGTCGCCATGCTGAACAACGGGCCGGATGACGCCAACGACGATGAGACTGACGGTGGCGACATCTCCGGTGCGCCGTTCGAGGACATGAAGGACATCCGCCTCGCGGCAGCCTTTTTGTCAGGCGGTGGCGGCGCGATGCCGGTCAACAGCAACGGCCAATCGTGGAACAACGACTTCATCACCACGACCGGCAACGTCGTGCTCGATCTCCTGCACAACTTCCATCTCGAATGCGGCGCACGGCTGCACAAGCTGCGGGTCTACGAGACGCTCACCGATCCGACCGGACGCGAAGTGTGCGGCTATCTCCTCGTCCGTGGCTCCGTGCATGCCCACGCATACGCGCTCGCCCTGAAGAAGATCACAGGCGTCGAGATCGAGAAGATGCTGCCGACCCCCAATATCCCGCTCGGCAACATCCCGGAATGCCAGAAGTACCTGGACGAAGGCTCCCACAGGCGCCTCTACACCTTCAGCCCTGACGATTACAAGGAAATGGCTGGTATCTGGGGCAACGGCGAGGTGGCCCTGCCCGACGATCCGCCTGGCGAACTGACGGTGGTCGACGGCATGCCAGACGGTGGCAAGATCCATCAGCTCACGGGCGTCCCGTCGGCCTTCACCCCGGATTATGCGCCCGAGGAGATGTTCGAGATCGCCACCAAGCTCTACAAGGCGTCGCGATAGATGACGCTGCTCGGCGCAACTCTCCAAGTGGGGCAGGAAACGGACGAGATTTTCACCTGTCCCGCTGAGGCTCGCATCAATCCCGAGGCAGGCTAGAAGCCACCGAGCGCATCAGATCTTCCCCACAGGAGGTTACACATCAATGGCAGACGCATCTGAGATCCAAGAACACATGGAGGTGGTCGGCTCCGACCAAGAGCACGTCGGCACGGTCGACCACGTTGAAGGACAGCGCATTAAGCTGGCGAAGTCAGATCCAACGGCCGGCGGTGAACACCACTACCTGCATCTTGATTCCGTCGCGACGTTTGAAGGCGGCAAGGTGGTCCTCAACCGCACTGGCGCTCAGGCGCGTGACGAATGGGGTGTTCGTGAAGTCTGACCTCACTCCGAGGCGATCCTGAGATTCTGCGCCGCTAAGACGAGAATGAACCCAATGAAGGGCGCTGTCGCCGGCGCCCTTCATGCATTTGGAGGATACCTCTAGCTTGGAGCAAGAGCCGCGATGACGTCGACAGCACCCTCACGAGGCCTATGTCGGTGGTCTAGCAGCCCAGACGCCGAACATTGGCGCGAACTTTCTTACGGTAACCTTCGACCACGTGATGAACTGTACCGCCCGCCACGATGGTCGCGGCCGCCTCGGCGCAAGCGTTGACCTTTTCTGTCACCATCAGAATATTTTCAGCAGGCGAGCCCTGGCCCATGGCCATCTGCGACAGACGTGCCCAGATCACGGACTGGGACTCCATGGTGAGCATGGTCGTGTCGGTCGCCAGCTTCATCCAAGACAGAAACATCATCATCCTCCGAGCGGTGTCAGGCAGCAGGTCTCCAACTCCAAGCTCGGCAATTAGATCCATAGGCGACGACTGTCTTTTGATGTTGATTACCTGTAATCGCTCGCACCGAGCCTCTCAGGCTGCATGCATCTCATGCTCATTAAAACAAAGTCTGCTTGAGATCTGCCCGATGACCCCGGCGAGCTGATGCGGATGGTACGGCATCTGCAAGCAAGGGGCGTCGCTGACCTTCTCCCGCTCGGGAAGCTTGGACGGCGCACCACAGGTGTAGATCACACGAATGCTCGGGTTGGACCGGCGGGCAGCTTGTGCCAGTGCCATGCCCTTAGAGATCGTCTCGGGCGCCACGTCGACGACCAGGACGCTCACCCTCTGATTCATGAGCACGAGGTCGAGCGCCTCCTCGACGCTGCCCGCCATCAGCACATCGTAGCCGTACCCCTCGAGACCAGCTCTTATGAGCGCCCCGGTGCGGCGATCTGCGGGAATGAGAAGGACGAGCGGTTGTCTGGCCATCTCTGACGCTCCCGAAGACAGCAGGATCAGACTCTATGGTTAACAGACGCTTAGTTCTGCAACCCGGTCGGCTCCAAGCAACAGAACAGCCGAGGCGTGCCGCGTCTCCACAATAGGAGAGCATAAGGTTTTGTGGGGCAGGTCGGAAGCGCTTGAGGGCAGCTCTACTGACGGGCAAGTAACGGGTTGATGGCAGGCTCCTGAAACTGGTTTATTACCGGGTGCCCCACACCTCCTCATGCTCCCCAACTTGGGTGTCATACAAATGAACTGGGCGTGATAGAGTGGCTTCGACAAGCGGTTTTGTCCCGACAGGGAGCGTTTCGTCATGACCACCGCAATCGCAGAGACTTACCGCCGCTTCGCCCGGGAGGAGGCCCGGGGTCGCTCACCGCTGTATGAGGCGCTCACCGAGAGTATCGCAGACGACCCGGACATGCTCGCGCATCTCGCCGATCTGCCTCCGGCGAAGCAGCAGCCCAACCTCCTTCTTGCCGCTGTACGTCACGTCACCGGCGTGCCGGGGGGCTGGGCTGACTTTCGTCGCAATGCGCTCGCGCATTGGGGTGAGATCCGCACCGTAATCATGGAACGGTCGACGCAGACCAACGAGGCTGGACGTTGCGCAGCCCTCCTGCCGGTCCTTGCATTGCTCCCGCAGCCCCTCGCCCTTCTCGAAGTTGGCACGTCGGCTGGCCTCTGCCTGCTGCCTGACCGCTATGCTTACGACTACGGCGTCCAAGTGCTCAGGCCAGCTGACATGACGGCAGACACTCCGGTTTTTCCGTGTCGCGCGGATGAGGCCACGCCTGTGCCCAAGATCTTGCCTCGTGTGGTTTGGCGGGCCGGCTCGGACATTCGCCCGCTTGACGTCAGGGACGCCGATCAAATGGCCTGGCTTGAGACGCTCGTCTGGCCCGAGCAGTCGGATCGGCTGGCGCGCCTACGCGCTGCCGTGCAGGTCGCCCGCGCAGCCCCGCCTTCCATCATGCAAGGAGACCTCACCCGGGATCTCCCCCTGCTCGTGAAGGAAGCTCCCCGTGACACAACTCTGGTGGTGTTTCACACAGCCGTGCTCGCTTACGTGCCTGAGCAAGCTCAACGTGACGCGTTCGCCGCGCAGGCGCTCTCGTTGTGCGACTATTGGATCAGCAACGAGGAGCCGAGTGTTTTCCCAGGCATCGCAGCGAAGACCGATCGCGAGTTGCGCCCGCCCCTCTTCATGTTGGCTGTGAATGGGCAACCTGTCGCTGCAGCCCATCCCCATGGTGCGACCCTCGACTGGATTGCTGATCCGCCCCCGGCAAACGATCGAAGGAAGAGCACCATGTGATCTCTAGCACCCGCCAGTCGGCGCGCAGTCTTCACGTGTGACGTTCGTATCAGCCTCAGGACGTATGTGTGAGATCCATGCACGTGATGTGTTTACGCACCTGCCGTCGAGCGTCTTCCTGATCCTGACTGCTTTCGCGCCGACGATCTGGATCGCATTCGGGCTGCTGATCCTCCGGAGCCTGCTGTCCCAGATGGATGTTCCGACCCGCTCCTCGTACGTCCTGGCTGTCGTCCGGCCGGAGGAGCGGCCCGCCGCGGCGAGCGTGACGGCGGCGCCCCGCAGCCTGGCCTCCGCCGTCGCGCCGCTCCTGTCCGGATGGCTGCTGACGGTGTCACCTTTCGGCTGGCCGCTTGTTCTCGCGGGAGCCTTGAAGGCAGCCTACGACCTCCTGCGGACAATCCTTCAGAGCAAGACGCCGGCAGGGCGCACCAAGCGGCACTGTTGCAGCAACTTGAAAAGGGCATAATGAACTCCATCAAACGGGTCGTTCAAGCCGCAAGGCCGAAGAGTTGATTGACGAGACGGACTTCGCCTGTCGCTCGATGTTTCCGCGGGATGCAATGACCGCGGCGGATCATGCGCATGGTTTCAAAACCCTTCAAAGTCGCGGCGGCGGTTTTCATCGTCCGGAAGCCGCGTGTCGGACGAATGACGCGTTTGAGCGCGCCGTGATCCGCCTCAAGAATGTTGTTCAAATATTTCGAGGTCCGATGCTCGACA
>NZ_JAMXFI010000161.1:0-18634 GCF_025460875.1 Microvirga yunnanensis | reverse complement strand
ATTTCCAGGTCACGCCGCCTTCCGTGCACCAGATGATCCTGACCTTGGAACGGGCCGGCCTGATCCGCCGCCAGCCCGGGGTGGCGCGAAGCATCGAGGTGTTGGTCGCCCCTGAAGGCCTGCCCCTCCTCCGCCACCCCCAACCGGTCAAATCCTCTGCGCCGAGGATCTAGTCTGAAGTCGCAGCATCCGGGCTCCCGCGTCGTCGTCGTGTCGGATTCCTTCGACGATGGCATCCTGGCGCGCCTGTGTGCCGACGGCGCGGACGGCTTCTGCCTGACATCCAGCAACGAAAGCGTCTTGGTCAAGGCACTGGAGTTGGTGATGCTCGGCGAAGTGTACTTTCCCTCGGCTTCCGTGCGGAATGTCCTGGACAAGACAGTGAATGCGGTCGCCTCGAGCCCGCCCACTCCACTCGGCGGCCAAGGCCTCGTCGCCAGCGGCGCCCTCAAGGAGCAGCTGTCGAGCCGGGAAATCGAAATCCTCCGCTTCCTGATGAACGGGACGAAGAACCGGGATATTGCCATCAGCCTCAACCTTTCGGAAGCGACGATCAAAGTCTATATCCAGGGTATCCTGAAGAAGATCGGCGCACAGAACCGCACCCAGGCTGCCATGTGGGCGACGAGCGCACTCTTACCGAAAGCATAGCAGGCATCGAGCCCGCATGATGCCCGGACGCTTCGGCCGATCTGCTTCCAACAGGTTTTGGCTTACGCAGCGTCGATACTTTCGTCGAGTGCCGACGCGCATTTGATCCTCTTTACATTCGTCGCTGAACATCTACTTGGCCCTGCTGATCCGTTCGGTGTCATCGGTCTCGAGCATCGGACGTGACCCAGAGGGCCGCGTCAGCGAAAAGTGGACCCACTTTTCACGTCCGATGCTCACGTCCTGAAGCGGCGCATCGTTCGGGGCAGAAAACCGGGTCCACTTTTCTGCACGATGCGCTAGATGCGGCATTGTTAAGGCGAGAGGTGCATATGACCGACGAGGAGGTGGAGGCCGTTGCCCGGGGCTTTTACGAGAGCCTCGAGAACGCGCGAGGCTGGGCAAGCGAACCCCTATTCCTCCAGGAGCGCTTCCGGGAGCACGCTCGCGTCGCGATCGCGGCAGTCGAACAATACGAAGCCATGACCGAGCCCACGACCGAGCCCATGATCGAGCCGCTGACCGTGGCGGTGCCGCTCGAGCAGGCCGGCGGCTATCTGATGCAGGCCGCCCATATCAGCATCTTGCCGGGGTCGACGTTCCGTGCGGTGCTCAAGGGCCCGAGCCACATCTACCATGAAGCGAATGCCGACTATTTCAAACTGGTCGGACACCGGAATCTCTTTACCATGCCCGTGCGGGATGCCCTCCCGGAACTGGCCGGCCAGGGCTATTACGAACTGCTTGATCGGGTCTACAGGACAAGACAGACCTTCGTCGGCGAGCTCCTGCCGATCAGCCTGCAGATGGTGCCTCGGGGTCCGTTGGAGGAGCGCCGGATCGACCTGGTCTATCGCCCGATCCAGGATCGAGGCGGAGAGATGCTGGGCCTTTTCGTCGAGGGCTGCGATCGGACGCTGTGATCCTGCAAGGGCGACCGCATCCCTACAGGGGCGGAGTTCCGGCGCACCAATCCATCCGTAGGGCGGGCTCGTGCGGTTCGATGGCTTTCGACTCTGAATGCCGCCTCGTTCGTCGCCCGCCTTCGATCACTTCGGTCCCTGCAAGCGCAACGGCCCAATGGGACTTGACGAAGGCCCGCTCCGGGCGCCCCTCTAACAAACAGACGCAGGAGTTCACCGATGACGGATAGCAAAGCACCCGCGATGACCGGCGGCTGCCAGTGCGGCGCGGTCCGTTACGCGCTGATGTCGGAGCCGACCCATGCCAGCATCTGCCATTGCCGCATGTGCTGGAAGTGATCAGACGAGATCGGGAAGCAGCAGAAGTCCTTTCTCCCCAATAGATTTTGTGGTTAGCATCTGTCCAATGTGACCGGAAGTAATCAATGGGAAGCAGGAAGTTGCTTCCCATCTGCTTCCCACGGAGGGTGCGATGCGCCTCACCAAGCCGAATGTCGCCAGGCTCGAACTGCCCGCCGGGAGGGCTGAAGCCATCTTCTTCGACGACAGCCTGAAAGGCTTCGGAGTGCGCATCAGGGCCGGGGGCAAGCGAACCTGGATCGTCCAGTACCGCATCGGCACGAAACAGCGCAGGATCACCCTCGGGACTGTCGAAGCCCTCGATCCTGACCGGGCTCGGCAAGCGGCGAAGGATGCCCTCGCGCGAGCGCAACTCGGGAGCGATCCGCAGATCGAAAAGGCTGAGGCACGGGCCCGTGCGTCCCTCACCATGGGCATGGTCGTTAAGCGCTATCTCGACGTTGCGGCTCAGCGGCAGCGCGATCGCAGTTTCAAGGCAACCATGCGCTACCTTAACCAGCTCTGGGCTCCGCTTCACGAAATTTCTATCAGCCGCGTAAAGCGGGCAATGGTCGCCGTCCGTCTCGCTGAGATCGCGCGGGATCATGGACCGGTAACGGCGAATCGTGCCCGCCAGTCGCTCTCGACCTTCTTCGGCTGGGCCATGCGTGAGGGGCTGGTGGATGCGAACCCTGTCACCGCCACGAACCAAGCGATGGAGGAGAAATCCCGCGAGCGCGTGCTGAGCAACGACGAGCTCGTGGCAATTTGGCGAGCCTGTCCGGATGACAACTTCGGAGCCATTGTCCGCCTCCTCATGCTGACGGGGCAGCGGCGGGATGAGGTCGGCGGCTTGCGCCGCAGCGAGATCAACCTGGAAAAAGCGTGGTGGAGCCTGCCGCCACATCGAACTAAGAACGGCTGCGCCCATGAGGTGCCGCTGTCAGCTCCCGCGGTGGCTATCATCACTACGGCTATGGCAGCCAGCAACCACATGGTCTTATTCGGCTACGAGAACCGCCCGTTTTCCGGCTGGAGCAGCGCCAAGGCAGCTCTTGATAAACGGCTGAAGGAGGCAGACACGCCCGTCGCGGATTGGCGCTTACACGATCTCAGGCGCACTGCGGCCACGCGCATGGCCGACTTGGGCACCCTCCCCCACGTCATCGAGGCCGTCCTCAATCACGTCTCCGGCCACAAGGCGGGTGTCGCTGGCGTTTATAACCGCGCCACGTACGCCAAGGAAAAGCGCGAGGCGCTCGACCGCTGGGCGGACCATGTCGCTTCTCTAGTGAAAGACGATCAGCCTCATTGGACGTAAGCCTCCGTCGTCAGGGCGCCCCTGGCATCCGGCAAGTCCTGCCGGCTGCGCTGCGCACCACGATTGCTGCGGCAATCGGGCACTGTGGAAGTTATAGCGCCATCATGTTCGGTAAACCCGAAATATCATTCGCTAAAAGCGAGCGCGCCACTCGCTTGTTCCGAGCAGCTCTAGGTCGGCTGAGCTCAGCTCAAATGACTGACAAACCAAGATAATTCATTGTATCTGGCTCGTAAGTATTTATGCAAAGTCGCTAGTGGTTTTTACGTACGAAATGTTCGATTTTCCCGAACATTACTTACGTTCTGACAAAATGAATCACATATTATTGATATTTCCTTATCGCGACCTGTGGTAAGAAGAGATCAGGTGATGATACGGTCACGGCGAAAGCGACAGCTGCCGGAAGAACGGCGACACCCTTTTCTTAGAAGGATGTACACGCCATGAGAGAACCTATCGCTTCTCCAAAAATCTCTGATTCCAGAACGGATGCTCGTTTGCAGCCGTACGTCAGCCTCGGAGCTTTCCCTCTCGATGTCGCCCGCCATCGGATTCTCGACGTTAAAGAGACGGCGGCTTTTTTATCTCTCAGCGTCCCCAGCGTCAGAAGGCTTCATCGGGAGAGGCAGATACCCGAGGCGGTAAGGCTGAGTGCGAGGCGGATTGGCTGGAAGCTCGGGGATCTTTTGGAGTGGTTAGAAGCGCGCTCTGCCGCTTGATCACCATCAACTCTTTGCAGGCCGACCACAAAAGGAACCCCGCGCGAACGAGGGGTCCGGCGGGGTCTAAAGGAAATATTGCAATGTCTTCCTACACCATGACGGGTTGCACCCGCAAGCCAGCCGCTTGTCTCGCCTCCCACCCTAACGCTGTACACTACTCCGATTTGGCCGAATTCCCTGTCTCGTACGCCGTGCATCGGATCGCCCACCGCTGTCGCATCAGCACCGCCCAATCATCGGTCATTGTCGAGCTGCTCGGCCTCGCGCCGGAGGTGCGCCATGGCTGAGGAACTCCGCATCTCTATGATCCCGGAGGCTCCTGATGACCTCGGGGACTGGATCACCCTCGGCGATGCCATCGCGGCGGTCATCGAGAAATGCACCCTCCGCATGGGCGAGCGGTGGCAGGAAGGCCTCGGCGGCTACAAAGAGGCTGACGCTCTCCATGCTTCGAAGAGCTGGAGCTTGTCATGAGCAGCCTCGATCTTCGCTCGGCTGCCCTAGCCCTCGGCGGCGATGTTGTCGGGCAGCAGATCCTCTTCGCTCCGCCAGGTCACTCACGGCAGGATCGCTCAGCCTCCCTCTGCTTCGATCCCAAGGCTCCCGGCGGATTCGTCATCCACTCCTTTGCTGGTGACGATCCCCTGCCGATCCGCGACTACGTGAAGGAGCGGCTCAGACTGGCATCCGACGGGAAGGCGCGACTGGCCCTCTCCTCCGCTGCTCCTGCCGCAAGTCCTGACAATGCTGAGCGTACGGCCCAGGCTCTCGGCATCTGGGACGAGGCTCGTGATCCACGCGAAACACCGATTGAGGCGTATCTCAACCGGCGTGGGCTCGCCCTGCCTGATGAGGCGACTGGTGAGGCGATCCGGTTTCACCCGGCCTGCCCATTCGCTGGCGAGCGGACGCCCGCCATGATCTGCCTTGTGCGGGACGTGGTAACGAACGAGTCCAAGGCGATACACCGCACAGCACTTACCCAGGACGGCCACAAGGCCACGATCAACGGCAAGGATCGGTTGGCGCTCGGGCCGATTGCAGGCGGAGCCATCAAGGTTACGCCCGATGAGAATGTGACGCTCTGTCTCGGCATTGGCGAGGGCGTCGAGAGTGCTCTGAGCCTGCGCAACCTGCCCGAGTTTGGGTGTTCTCCTGTCTGGTCGCTGATCTCCGCCGGTAGCGTCGAGACGCTCCCGATCCTCTCGGGGGTTGAGAGCCTCTGGCTCGCGGTCGACCACGACGAGACCGGCATCCGAGCGGCACGCTCAACCGCACTGCGCTGGCAAACCTCCGGAGCTGAAGCCTTTCTGATCACTCCGTCGGCTCCCCGTGCGGATCTGAACGACCTCTTCTTTGCGGGAGCGCACAATGCTTGATCCCGATCCGAACCTCTACACCGTCGAGCACCTGAAGCCGGGTCTCGCGAACGGCGATCAGGAGCGCCGAGGCGAGAACGCCCACGACGGATTCATCCGCCTCACCACGATATCGCTGAGCGAGTTCGTGCGCCTCAACCTTCCCAAGCGCGAATATGTCCTGTCCCCCATCATGCCCGCGCGAAGCCTCGCCATGTTGTACGCGGGACGCGGCATCGGCAAGACTCGCGTCGGCATGGGGCTCGCGTACGCAGTCGCGTCCGGCGGCGAGTTCCTACGCTGGCGAGCACCGAAGCCGCGCCGCGTCCTGTACGTCGATGGCGAAATGCCCGCCGAATTGATGCATGAGCGGGCGCACGCCCTCATGGCGGCCTCGGACTACCATCCGCCGGACAAGTGCTATTTCCAGTTGCTCGCGATGGACTTCCAGGATCTCGGAACCTCCCTGAACCTTGCCCGTCCCGAGCACCAGACCGCCATTGAGGGCAAGCTCGCCGGTGCCGAACTGCTGGTGCTCGATAATCTGTCCACGCTTGTGAACGGTGGGCGCGAAAACGATGCGGAGAGCTGGGACACAGTGCAAACCTGGCTCCTCCAGCTGCGGCGGCGAGGTGTGGCCGTTCTCCTAGTGCATCACGCGGGTCGAGGCGGAGAAGCGCGCGGCACCTCGAAGCGCGAGGACGTGCTCGACACAGTCATCAATCTCAAGCGTCCCGAAGACTACGATCCAGAAGAAGGCGCACGGTTCGAGGTGCATCTCACGAAGGCGCGCGGGATCGCCGGGGACGACGCTCTACCCTTCGAGGCCAAGCTTCAGGTAATCAATGGCCGGGACTTCTGGACCTGCATGACCCTGCGGGACCGGGAGATGGACGAGGTCGAACGACTGTCTCACGGAGGTGGGACAGTCCGCGATATCGCTACCGAGCTGAACATCAGCAAGTCCAAGGTCAATCGGTTACAGGAGAAATTACGCGCTGAGGGCAGACTGTGAAGGAGCGGCATTGAGATCTGTCCCACTGTCCCGCATCCTTAGAGAGTGGGACAGTGGGACAAGGCCTGTAGGCGGTGATCCTGGTCCTCATTTGCCGGCACATCGTCTTCCCATGCCTGAAGGCGTCCACGTCTGCGAACGGACGCGCTGCTCATGGCTTCATCCCATTTGTCCCACTGTCCCAGCGTCCCTAGGGGCGGGACACTTGGGACACGGACAGGCGGGCCGTGTGGGACATGTGGGACAAGGCGCAGTCGCAGAGGTACCTCAGAAGCAATCACTGATTACAGAGATTGATCAGCAAACCCGCTCGTCAGATCGCTTGGTCCGTCGCTGACAGGCGCTTGGCGCCTACCGGCAGGATCGTTGCTAGCAGCAGGAAACTGCGCCTGGATGGCTTCCTGCGGCTTGCGTTTAAACGCTACCATCAGCAGCCCGGCTGGCGCGCCTTGGCCGATGGGCAGGTACGTGATCACCCGGAAGGCAACTGCGCTTGTGTGCGGAAGCACTTTGGGCCAGTTGTTGCAGCGTCTCGGGAAAAGCTGAGATCGGTTGAGGGAGGATGGAGTTAGAGTTTCGATCCAGGAGAGGATTATCATGGACGACTGGTATCCAGTCAGGCTCGCGCCGCGCGACGAAACCCCTGTGATCCTCTGGATTGAGGACAGGGAGGCACCGCCTGTTTATCCGGTGACGGTCGGAGCCTGAGAGACCGACGACATCACCAGAAGGAGCTACTGGCGTGTCTTCGGGGCGCGCTACGGCAACCAGACCTACTTCGATCGGCACATCGTCGGCTGGCGGCCCCTGCCTCGCATTTGGCGGAGCCAAGGCGCTTGACGGGCCCGACTGAGCCAAATCCCGAAGTCGCGAAAGAATAAGGGGACGGCTAACCCATGACGGCACCCATCACGATTGCTTACACATGCCCGAAATGCGGAGCCGGACAAGCCATCCTGCCGCCCAAGATCGAGGCTGCAGGCATGGTGCAGTGCGCCCAGTGTGATCGACAGCATGGGCGCCTGCATGAGGTGCAGAAGGAACTCGCTAACAAGGCCCGCGAGGAGGGCTCGCAGAAGATGCAGCAGATCTATCGAAACCGCCCTACAGGGAAGAACCGCTCGTTCTGAGAGCGGTTGTGCGGTCCTATGCCGACGAGTCTCCGATCAACGCCAACTGGCGCTGGACGGGCTTAATCTGCGGCAAGAGGCAGGGCTTCTACCTCCTTTGAACCGGCGCTTCGCAGAGGCTGCCAAACAACTTCTGCATACATCGATCGTTATCGCCCACGACTTCGAGCACGCTGGCCACCAATTGACCGAATGCATAGATCGCGGAGCAAGGAATGACGACAGAGGATGCAATAGTTCTGACAGCCATTTCATTGATGGCCGCGATCCTCCTAGGCGGACCTTGGGTGCTCATAGGGCTATGCAACTATAAAGCGACCGAGGAATAATCGAGATGCAATGCAGGCTTGGTGCCAAGAATAAGAACCATGCTGCCCTTCACTGCCGTTTCATCCAACCTCTCCTGACGCGCCCGATTGGACCAAAGGCCTCCTCGGCCGCCGCGCAAGCCTGTGTCTCAGACATTCGCGAGAGAAGGCTGCCATAGTAGGATAGGCGCTCGTCGAAGAAGTTGGCATGACGCCCGCCCTCTTGCCAGTCAGCGGGCTGAAGGTTGTGTTGAGCAAATCGCGTCCGAACCTCGGCCAAATTGATTTGCCAGGACGGGCACTTGGTACCCAGCATCCTGGCCGCCACGAAGTCGTCCAAAGCAGCTTGCTGCGGGTCGCGGGTCTGGCCGCCCGCTGGGGGCGCCAGAAGAACAAGGGCAGCGATGACCAGCGCACGAAGACCAGAGGATCCCGGTCTTATGACTGAGCCTGCCGACTGGCGGCACGGAACCATGAGGCAAGGTTGATGGCGGTTCACCCGCATATCGACCTCCTCGTTCTCTGGCCCATTTTACCACACAGGATGGTTCCAGCCGAAGGATGCTATGTGGGCCGCTTCCTCGACCGGTATGGACCCGACTGCAGCGCTGACGGATCCGCCTGCTGAGGGGCTGTTAGGGCCCAGCGACCGTATCGACTAAGAGATAAGCGACGATCGCTGCGCCCACGACGATGAGGATGAGAATGGCAGCCAGAGTGGGCCAGCCAACTCGGGTTTCCCGAGCCAAGCGGTCTGCTAACCCCTGTCGCTTCTGATCGAGCGCCATATCCGTCTCGGCGGGTCGGTAGTCCATGGCTGCCCTGTTGCAGAGGAGGCTTTTTCCGGCACAGCGGGATTGCTTTGCTCTGATCGTCTGTGTAAGGCAGCCTCGGGATGAGGGGCCAGACTGTGCGTCATGCGGCTGACTGAACAACCGACCGACGACACTGAAAGATCTGATAGTTGAGAGTGGCGATTGCCGTACGAGCAAGGCCTCTGAAACGGTCTTGGATGGCTTCTCCGGCGTCCTCCCAAGAGGTGGAAAATTCGACCTCGTAGAACGCTCGCGCGACGCGCTCGACTTGCTCTTGTGTCATGCAAGTCTCCTATGTTCACGGGGCAGATTATCCTATTTAGGAATACCGAGCTTTAGCTCCGACGAGGTACTCCTTTAGGTACGTCGTGAGCGTAGGTCATAGCTAGGCTTACAGCCGAAGAGGATGAACAAAGGGTGCGGCTCGCCATTGATAGCCAAAGGCTACTGAGGGGCGATCAATGCCGCGCTACTTCTTCGACACCTATGACGGGGAACGCTTCCTGCCTGATGAAACCGGGCTCGAGTTTGACGATCTACAGGCTGCCAAACTCAAGGCAAAGGAGGCCTTACCGGAGATGGCGAAAGAGGCGCTCCCTGACGGCAATTACCGAAGCTTTGTAGTCAGTGTCAGGGATGAGGCTGGGGCGGTTGTTGTGCGAATGTCCCTCTCCCTCGTGGTCGAAGAGGGTGATGTCGACGATCCGTCCGCCGAGGATATGGCGTAAGGGGGGAAGGCAATAGAGGGCCTATTGCAGGGCACGGTCTTAGGCATCCCGTCCTTCGTTGGCGATTGGGCATACAGCCTCGTATTCAACGCGAACTAAGGGCGGGGAGTTGGAGCCACATCTTGTGGTGGCCTGAAGTAAAAGCCCCGCCAGCCTGAGTCAGCGGGGCTATAAAATTGGTGAGATATCGCTACTCAGAACTTCAATGAGGTGGACCTTGGCCAGCAAACCTTGGCAGGAAAATGACGTTCTACTTTCCCTGAGGTTGGGGTTCAATTGTCGATGAGGCTGCGTGCTACCATCTCCTACACAGCGACAGTCATCACCGAGCACGCCTCGCAGCAGGGCAGTTCTTCTGCAGGCCAACTCGCAACACGACATCTGCCCCCGACGGGATTGGGCTCTCATGACAAACGGAGTACTCCGGCAGATGCGTTGATTCTGATCCCGCGGAAGGACGATAGTCTTATTGAGGCTGGGGGCAGTTACGATGGACGGTCTTTCGGTGTTGGTAATCGCAATTGGATCTCTACTGCTTGCAGCCGTGGCCTTTCTCGGCGTGGCAGACTACATCGATCCGGTGCGTGAGAGAATAGACAGAACTCCTTCCAGGCCGTCGAGTAAGCGCCATCGATAAACCCTCGCCCGCCGTGAACCTTCAGGAAGCTGTGTGCCGATCAGGACAGCACCAACCGCCAAAGTTAGTCTCGCCCAAATCCCGGATGCGACTGCGATGCCACAAGGCCGCTCTCAGAACCATGACAATCCATTCGGCGGCTTGCTCCTGCCGGTGAGTGCCTGGAAAGCCCTAGAGGACGCACATATCACCAGCCTCACGCAACTCAAGGCCTTGGTTCCGTTGCTCGACCAGATCCGGGGCATTAACCCTGAGACTGCCGAGATCGTCAAAGACCGCCTTGACCGCTTGGCAGCAAGGCGAACCGTCCGGGTTCGGCTGGTCTTTCCCAAGCCGCCCCATCGCACATCGGGACGCAGGAGAGCCCGCGGCAGCAGGCGCTAATCCGCGTAGGCCACTCATTCGTCGGACAACATGAAGGTCTCCATCTCTTGACGGCCGCGCCTTGGCCGTGGCTCAGGTACGTGATCACCTGGAAGGCAGCTGCGCTTGTGTGCGGAAGCACTTTGGGCCAGTTGTTGCAGCGTCTCGGGAAAAGTCGAGGCGGTTGAGGGACCGTCGGTGCGAAACGACGGATGGGGGAGATGAAGGTTATGATGCTGATCTCGACCATCGTCGGCGGGCTCTTCCTCTACGTGATTTTCGAGCGGTACCTGAAGAAGGCTCTTCTTCGCGCGCAAGGACAGCGCAAAACCGTGGAGGTTGGCACGCTGATTGCCTCCGGTGCTGCCATGATCCTTGCGATCGGCAGCCTGATCTACACGCTGAACGCGATCGATGCTCTGCAGGACCGGATCACGGCGCTCGAAAAGGCCGTGCAGAGCCCGCCCCGGGCGGGCCCATGACCGCTAGGCCAGACGGGCTGTGCTCCCCGATCAAGCACCACCTGGTGCTTCACTGGATCAACCCAGTGCATGGCATTCGACAGACCTGGGTTCTTTGAAGTCTACGGGATATATCCAAGCCCATACAGTAACAGCGTGGCAGATATCGCGCCGCCCAGCGCAAGCAGGAGCCACGGTAGATATCCGCCGAAGTCATCCATCGTGACCTCCTTCATAGTCGGGGAGCTTGGCAGATGATAACGAGCTAGGATCGTGATGGATGACGAGCGTTTCCCTATCAAGTTCCATCTTGCCCTGCGCTGGATCGCACTGAGCAGAGGATCCGGCGCTTCTACTCGCTGATGATCGGGCGCGACCTGTTCGGCGCGATCCGGCACGGATCCGAGCTACCCTCCCTTGGACCTTGCGTGCCACCGCGCCACAAGGATTACCAGCAGAAACGAAATCGGCCAGAGGGCATGAGCGAGCAGAAACAGCCACGGACTGAACTTCACATCGGAAGCGCGGCTTGTCACCAGACTGATGCAGCCGAGGGTGCAGGCCCCGGCTAGGTAGCTCAAAACCAAGAACGTAATAGTGGTTTCCTGTCGCCGAAGGTTGTTGTGATCCTAAGTATGAGTGTCTGAAGGCTGAACAGGCTTTTGATGGCTCGTTTCATTCCCTGTGACCATCTTCGGCAGCCGTTCCCGGCAGATCCGCCTTCCAGGCATCGTAGATGCTTGTGACCGCAAGGATGAGCCCCGCCATCAAGCCGCACAGCAGCAGAAAGACCATGAACCGGTTCTCGGCCCTTGTGCCCCAGGTCCATGCAAGGTCGATCAAGTGATGCATATCAGGCGCGTCCCCGGCTAGGAGCCCACCAGCTTTGAGTCGAAGTGGATGACCACCATTGCGGCGCATATGACCAGCAGGCAGGCCGAGCCTCCCATCACGAGACCATCACGCGATGTTGGCTCATAGCAGCTGTAATAGCCGAACAACTGACACCACCAGTCCGATGCGTCTTCCGCCCAATTCATGGCCGCCCCCCGCGAACCTAAATAATTAAGCCAGCTGTCCTTGCAGGGCGCGAGGGATCAAAAGGGATATTCCATTGGGGATGAAGATGCATCATCCATGGTCAACCCCGCCTTAGAGGCGCACGAGACTATCGCCCAGGCGAAGCGGCTCCGCGGATATCAGGCTTTGTGAGGAGTAGTTCTTCTGAGCCACACCGGAGCAGCGGCGCTTCCGGCATCATTATCGATGCAGACGATTCTGGAGGGCGCCTATGTCAGTCAACGATAACCCGCTGGTTCCGCAAACTATCCTCGTTGCACGGCACGTCTATCCCCCCGAGAGCCCGGCGTGCAGCGTAGCTCGTGAGTCGTGGAGGGTGAAATGGCTTCAGAAGAGACGATGGCTTTAACCGCAATCACAATGATGATGGGAACAGTCCTGGGCGGGCCGTGTGTGCTCCTATGGCTGTGCAACCGCGGCCCGAATGGGGAAAAATAGCAGCAGGACACTGCTGCTTAACGCTGCGCCTACCGAGATCTGTGACGGATTGTTTACCTGGGTCGGGCCAGAATGGGTGCACCGGTCGTGCCCCGCATCAGACGACCGGTCCATAGCCTCCAAGCATGGAAGACGCCCTGGCTGAGAGTTCTACCCTCTTGGCTGGGGCGTTGCCGTTTCTGAGCTAACCGAATCCGGAGCCTATCCCATTAGGAATAGGGGCTCTCTCGTTTGCTCCATTGTGGAGCAGCCGGAACCGTTTAGCCTTTGGGATGTGGCGGACCCCCATCCAGCCACAGACGCCCTGGCCGGAGGTATAGGACACCTTCCGGCTGGGGCGTTTTTGCGCCCGCCGTCCTCGCATGAGAATGCGCCCAGCAATTTCGCATAAGCGCCAGTATGGAATATAAGCAGAAGGACAAATCGGCAAAGAAAAAGCGCCTTCCAAGGAAGGCGCTCTAAGGTATCGGACCCGTAGAGGCAAAAAATTGGGAGCCGACCTTAGTCCGCAATAGGGAATATATTCAATATATCAGTCAGTCTAACAAAGGTCGTTGCATAACATTAACCAATCGCCCTACTGTGGCGCCATAAGAAGACTAAGCGCAATATTTCATATCACCCTAAGCTTGACCATAATTGCCGGGAATCCAAAGATGGAGCTGATTCTTCCCGCTGCCCTAATAGGCAGTTCTGTTACTTTTGCTTTGCTCTGGCCTTGCGGAGCATTCCTGGCACTTGTCAGTGCGCCATCGGTGGAAGCTTCTTGGCTCTCCTAGCGGGCCTGCTGCTGGCCTTCGTGGAGCACGAGGAGCGAAAGCAGCAGCACGGTATTCAACCCTCTCGCCCTCCAGAAAACATAGAGGAAGCGGCTTAAACCTGCTCCAGCACCCGCTGCACCTGCACGGCGGAAGTGATCCGGCAGGCCCTCGCCCGTGTCTGGTCTCGGGTCATGAACAGGAGCGCCTCCATTGCAGACCTGTTGTATCTTTGAGGTCGCCTGTTAACCATATCCTCCAATGGTGATTTAACGCTATGACACTTGCATACCGTGCCAAACGCTACTTGAAGGCTCGAGGCGGGTTGGCCTTCACTGCCCAAATATTTCGTTATCTAGGCAAGGTAACGTTTTCTCGATTCTATGTAGACCCAGTCTTTGCTCGACGTTGCCGTCTCGGCAGTGAGCTTCAAAATCGCTTTTCCGGAGTTGTACAAGCCGGTCCGATGAAGGGAGTTCGCCTTAGTCCCGATTCCACTTGGGGTCGGGCTGATCGAGGACCGATGCTCCTTGGTCTGTATGAGGCTCCGGTGATGGAGCAACTAAACGCATTCAGCGCCCATGGCTCAACCCTCATCGATATTGGCGCAGCTGATGGATACTTCGGCGTTGGTCTTGTGGCGGCTGGCGTTTACACGCGCTCAGTCTGTTTTGAACGCGATCCCGTCACCCGCGAGTCGTTACTTGCACTAGCACGCCTTAACAACGTGGAAGATCGGATTACGGCACTAGGGACAGCCGATGTAAATTCCATAGCAGAACTGGAGCGGGCTGGGGTTGATTTGTCCGATGCAGTTGTTCTCTGCGATATCGAAGGCGGCGAGTTCGACATATTCAGCAAAGAACTGCTGGGGAAGCTATCTAAATCAAGGATAATAATCGAATTACACAATAATATGGTCGAGAATGGGGATAGCCTGCTTCAGAGGCTCGTATCTGACGCACAGACCTATTTTGACATTAGCTATATTGAGACTGGCCCTCGCGATCCAACGTCCATACCGCTCCTGCGGGACATGGCCGACGATGATCGTTGGCTACTCTGCTCCGAAGGCCGAGGTGTCTATCAAAATTGGATGGTGCTTTCGCCGCATGAGCCCCTCGGCAACCAGAAGCCGCAACAATCCACCGGCGCTTAATCCGGCCTAGGCTCAGCACCGCCTGAAGAGCAGAGGCTAGGCGAGATGCTGCTAGCTCCATGGTGCGTGTAACTCGCAGAACACCCGGTATGGAACCGCTCCCGATATGCAGACCAGGAACGGCCTGAGTGTGGTTGCAGGCGGGGTCCATGGGCTATCCTGCTCAGGCGATGAAGTCGAAGTCGGATCCGCTCAGGTTGGTGACATTGAAGACAGTCACGCTGTTGCTATCGCCGAAGTTGATAAGACTGCTATCGACCACACTATCATTGTTGGTGTCCACCGTCTGGATGTTCAAAGCCTCGAACGAGAGGAGCTCGCTGATGCCGTCCAGTTCGATCCGGTCCTCACCCTTGCGGAAGTCGTGGATGAAATCGGTTCCGTTGCCAAAGTTGAACACAAATGTATCATTACCGCCCGTGGCAACTCCCTCTTGGAAGTCGCCCCACATCTGATCGCTTGTGCTCCCGGCGCTGACGAGGCGGTCATCGCCGCCCCTGACACCGTCTCCGCCGAAGCTGGCATCGCCAATGAGGGTGTTGCCCAACAAAGAACTCGCCCCCGTGAGGGTGTCGTTCCCGCCGACGGAGGACGAGGTCATGGTGTGGGCATCACCGTGGAGAGTGTTCGAGCGAGCGTTCGCCCCGCCTGTGAGGGTGTCGTTGCCACCCTTGGAGGAGGCCATGGTCTCGGCATCCCCGTAGAGTTGGTTGGTGACGCGGCTGCCCCCCGATACACCAGTAAGAGTGTCGCGCCCGCCCAAAGAGGAGGTCATGACTCGGGCATCGCCGAAGAAGAGATTGGTATTCTGCGGGATAGCCCCGACAATACCGCTGAGGGTGTCGTTCCCGCCGACGGAGGCTGTCATTGTGCCTGCATCACCGTAGAGGATATTGGTAGACCCCCCGCCACCCGTGACGCTGTCGTTACCGCCCTTGGACAGGTTCATAGCCGCAGCATCACCGTAGAGATCATTAGCGGAGATCGAGCCTCCCGTGAGGGTGTCGTTCCCGCCCTTGGAGGAGGTCATCGAGCCACCGGCATCGCCAAAGAGGGTGTTGGTAGAGGTGTGTCCGCCCGTGAGGGCGTCGCGCCCACCCTTGGAGAAGTACATCGAGCCACCAACATCGCCGATGAGAAGGTTGCCAGGAGAGTTCGCCCCGCCCAGGAGGGTGTCGCTCCCGCCCCTGTAGAAATACACTGTGATGTCCGTATCGCCGTAGAGGGTGTTGCTCTCAGCGTCTGTTCCGGTCAGGGTCTGGTGTCCGCGACCTCCAACGAGCCGTGCCATAGCGTGATCCTCCTGTTCGAGGGGAGCCTGGACACGAACCTGAAACACCGTATCCAGCGTTCGCCCTCGTTCCTGCGAGCCGCATCAGGGGCCAGAACCGCGCATCAATCCTGGTCTTGCGCTGTCTCTGACACGCACGGACGGACCGCAGGGTAGATCACACGAGTCTTGGTAATATTCGTCAAATCAATTCCGTCTGCCAACCAGCAACGTGGCAGGAAAATGTCTTGGTGAGAAACGTCGCGTGATAGTCAGATCCGCAGCAGACACACAAACGTCGCAGTAGCCCAGTGAACGTCAATCCACCATGTCGGAGAAACATGACGAGAGGGGCTGGTCTCCGGTCAGTGCTGCGCCGCGGGATGGCACGCCTGTGATCCTCTGGCTAACCGAGGACGATGCTCCGCCCGTTCTTCCGCTGAGCGTGGGGTACTGGGCCAGCAATCCTGCGGCAGGGGTCGGCTACTGGCGGATCTTTGGCGATCCGCCGCGCTTCTGCTCTGATCGGCAGATCAGGGTATGGAAACCGCTTCTTCGCGATTGAGCTGATCATCCGCGAATTTCGCATAACGCCCAGTATGGAACCGGAAGCCAGCTTGGGGCCATTCGCCATTGACGGAGGATCACTATCCTTCGGGATAGCCCCTTGCTCTGAGTAGTCGACGGGCTCTCCCGATAGGTCAGCGGCTTGTCTGATTGTGACGCTAGAATTGCATCTGCTCACCTCAAGGAGAGGCGACAATGCTCTCAACGCACACCGAGCGCTTTGTTGTGTTCCAAACTCAAAATGAGTGGTTGGTCACATACGGGGATCGGACCCAGATCTCATATCCCACGCGTAAGGAAGCTGAAGATTCCGCCTTCAGCGCCGCAGACGCCCTAGCCTCCCAAGGAAACGCCGTTTCTGTGCTGATTATGCCAGATGGACCAGATGCCAACGGGCAAGATCCCATGGTCCTCTCAGGGCGTACCCCTCAGGCCAAACCGAACTAGCGTTTCTCACCCGTTCCGGTTTCGCGGAGAAGCCCACCACAGCGGCTGATGAAGGCGGCGAAAGCGGCTCCGAGGAGAGCGCCTGACGCCTTCACAAGGCCGTCTGGCAGGCGACCATGGCGGCCTGGAACATAGTTCTGGGCGAGTTCAAGAAGCCCAGCGACCCCGATCAGCAGCACGAGGATGGGGAGGCGGTGTTTCGGGTAGCCGAGGCAGAACGCAGCGCCGATGGCCATAAAGGCCGCAGACCTCTCCAGGCTGACGGGAGCTGTCGTCACGGGCCGGAACTGGATCGGCGCAAGGGTGAAGACCGCAATAGCCAGGACCAGCAGCCATGCGACCGAGCGGAAGAAGACCTTGGGTGTCATGGCGAGCGGTTTAGCCGATTGTGCCAGAAATGTGCAGGGCTCTTTTGAGCTTCTGATCCTGCGGATCAAGGGGCGCGTGGACTCGCATAATTGTCAGTATGGAACGCGGCAAAAGCGACCTAGCGGCGATGACTGATGCGCCCGGCTGGCGGGGACTGGCCTGTCAGCCTCGGAAGGCGCGGACGGAACCGATGACTGATTGCAAACCACATGATTGATCTTAGTCGCCAAAAATAAGTCACGTTTCAGTATCTGAATGCCATGATAACTCTGTTGTCATGTTTAATTCAAAATTTATCTGAGCATTTCATTTGGATGGTTCATATGGATAAGCAATCAGACCTGCGTGACTACTTGAGATTATTTTCAGAGAATAAGGCCTTCGTCTTTGGTCAACCCGCCTCTGGGGAGCTGGCGCGCTCAGCATGTGAAGTCGTCCAACTTCACACTCGGCCACGAGCAGGGAACGCTGCTCAACAGCGTCACCCTGAGAGGCGCTTGGAAGGTCGAGCAAAATAGCTGACGAATGCCTGCCCAATTTGCATAAGCCTCAGTATGGAACGCAAATAGAAAGATCGATCAGGCAAGAAAAAAGCGCCCATCCGAAGAGAGCGCTTTAAATTTTCGGACTTGTTGGGGCAACCGACAAATCCGTTGAACGCGCCTTACTCCGACAAAGCATGTCCTGTCATTGCTCTATGTTAGTCCTGAGTGCGATACTCTGACATGGTATAGTTCAGAATTACGTAGTTGTGCTTATTGCACCCTCAATTGGAGGACGGTATACGACCCCCACTCGTAGGAACAACTACGGTTCAAAGGGTCGCGAACATGGTGACAAGACCGGGCGCGGCCCTTTTTGCCTCGCGCGTGAAAACCCGCCGCGCGATTTCGCATAGCATTACACCCAGTATGGAACTGACGCAGGCGAGGCGGGACAGCTGCGACCTGTGAGGCCGCTCGTCCTGAATATCTCGTCTTAGCAAAAAGAAAGCGCCCTCTCGTGTGAGGGGCGCTCTGAGGTCCGACCCGTAGGGGCAAAATTGACAAGTCGGTATAGTCCATGTGCTCGGCCCAACCTTCCCTGTCAGTCGGGTATACGACAGATGAGCGAAGAAATACGCTGTTCGTTCTCCGCCATTATAGGCTTATTGTTCCAATGTAAGTTTAAGTACTTGTTGTGCGCCTCAGATGAGGTCGATATACGGACTTCCTTCCCGTGGGGGGCAACTACAGGCCGGGAGGGTCGCACACAGTCACAAGACTGGGCGCGGCCCTTTTTCCATGGTTGCACCGGACGGCTCGCGTGCTCGGGTGAAAACCTGCCCGCGCTGTCGCATAAGCCTCAGTATGGAACGTGACTGGAAGTGTTCGTAGCGGCTTATGGAACGCCGGGCCGGCTATGCCGTAAATCCGTCCCTGAAGCAGGCCTCGGCCGATACGTGAATACTGGCGGATGCTTGGCGAGGGAGAGGCCGAGATCTGAGCTTTCCGGTCTCTCCCCACCTGGATGAGGAGCGGGTGGGGGGTGGTGCTCCAGATCCAAGCCAAGAGGAGTTGCCGCACCTCCAGGGACGGGAACGATAGCTGGCTTTACCTGGTCCTACATCAGGAGCCTTCCCCTGCTTCATCTGGAAGTAAACCGCGTCCAGTTTGAGAACCATGGTTTTTGGGGCTTGGATTGGCGGTGGGCGTTCCCATCTGAGGCACTTTCCTCGGATACGGTCGGTCTCATGCTACGGGTTGATTGTGAACGCTGGGGTCAAACACCGG
>NZ_JAMXFI010000160.1:0-19006 GCF_025460875.1 Microvirga yunnanensis | reverse complement strand
CTGGCCAAGGACTACGAACGCCTGGTCGAGACCGGCGAGATGCTGCTTTACCTCGCCATGAGCCGCATTCTGCTGCGCCGCCTCACGCGAAAGGAAAGATAATTGCTCATCAGCCTCTAGCACTACAGATCCTATGGGGGTGGATAGCGGTCCACTCTCTGGCAGAGTGAGGTTGCTGTATCCACTCACGCTGGAGACCAACCGATGTCCGTTGAGCCCCGATTTGAGCAAACCGCTATCCGCACCCATCTTGGCGCAATCTTCGTCTCCCTGGAACTGAGTCTTCGGTGTGGCTGATCACCTCTCTGTCGCCCGGGGCCGGCGAGACGATGTCCAGGCACAGCGTGCGGGGCGGCGATGTGGCCGGCCTGCTGATGCGGTTTGCGCAGCTGCAGGAGAAAGCGCGCGCGCGAACCGGTCAGATGGTTCCGATCATCACTGTTCAGGAGGCGGGACTGGATGGGTTCTGGATCCATCACGTGCTGTTAAGCGAGGGGATCGAGAGCCATGTCGTCGATCCCGCCTCGATTGCGGTCTCCCGCCGCTGCCGGCGGGCCAAGACCGACAAGATTGACGGCGAGGCTCTGGTGCGCACGCTGCTGGCCTACAAGCGCGGGGAGCCGCGGGTCTGTGCCATGGTCCGGGCTCCCACGCCTGAGCAGGAGGATCGGCGCCGCATCAGCCGCGAGCGCAAGACGCTGACCGCCGAGCGGATCCAGCACGTCAACCGCGTCAAGGGCCTGCTGTTCGCGCAGGGGATCGGCGACTATGAGCCCCTGCACCGCGACCGCAGAACAAGGCTCGAGGCGCTCACGACCGGCGATGGCCGGCCGCTGCCGGTTCATCTCAAGGCTCAAATCAGCCGCGAACTCGACCGGCTCGATTTGCTGCTGGAGCAGATCAAAGCAGTCGAGGCCGAGCGGGATCACCTGCTCGCCTGTGCCGACGAGGAGGCCGGCGCCGTGCCACCCGGGCGCCTGCTTCCCCTGAAAGGCATCGGTCGGGAAGCCGCCGCTGTTCTGTGGGTGGAGGGCCTGTTCCGCACCTTCGCCAATCGCCGGCAGGTGGCCGCCTATGCGGGCCTGGCCCACCCCCTGGAAGAGCGGATCGGTGGATCGCGAGCAAGGCGTCTCGAAAGCCGGCAATCCGCGCCTGCGCACCACAATGAGCTCGCCTGGCTGTGGCTGCGCCATCAGCCGGCCTCGGCCCTGAGCCAGTGGTTCCAGGAGCGGGTCCGGCGCAATGGCGGGCGCCTGAAGAAGTCGATGATCGTGGCGCTCGCCCGTAAGCTGCTGATCGCGCTCTGGAAGTATGCGATAGCCGGAGTGATCATCGAGGGTGCCGTGATGAGGCCTGCGTAAGGCACGGCACGACTGGGTGGATGTGCTTCGCCGGACCCTGATCAGGCCCGGCGGATCCAGGTGGACGGACCGATGTGCAATAGGGCGTTCAGTGCCGCACTACAGAAGGGTCCCGTCGCCTGAGCCCCCGTCCGCTGCAAGCGGGATGATGGTGCGGCTGCGTGCGCGCAGCGACCGGATGTGAGTGGGAGCTGGCGCTGGACACGGGCCAGATCATGCAACGGGCTCAGACCTTGGATGCCAAACACCAGCCGGAGATCTGATCGGTGTTCCGATGAACCAGCATCTTGACGGACCAATGCCCATGTGAGTTGCACCTTTCGTTTGCGATGTGAGGCTTGCGCCATCGCCTGATGCGCGCGGCGCCAGGCGGACCAAGCGATCACGAGGGCAGGCTCAATCCGGCGCTGCTGGAGGCGTGTGGCGACGCGGCGGATTTCCTGGACAGACCAGCATACCAACGCTGCAGCCTGGCTTCGTCTCGACTTTTTTGGGGTGAGGTGAAGCGGTTGGCGCGCTCGCGCACCACCGCCAGCATGGCAAACGCCAGCATCACCAATGAGACGTGCCGGTGCCAGCCATGCCAGGAGCGCGTCTCGTTGTGGGTGAGCCCCAACTCGGTCTTCGCCGTCTCAAACGCATCCTCGATCGCCCAGCGCTGGCCTTCCACCCGCACCAGCTCTTCAATCGGCGTGCCGGCTGGACACCAGGTCGAGAAGAACGCCAGGTCCCCATCAGAGAGGTTGCGGCGGATCAACAGGCCGCGCGTCCACAGGCCGGTGAGCGCCTCGTTGTATTCCTCCGCCTCAAGATCGGCCAACTCGACGTACGCCCAGTCATACAAGCGCGCTCCCTTGGTGCCGTCGCCCGCCGACAGGCGCTGCCAGGTCTCAGGCGCCAGAGCCTTGGCAATCTGCTCGGCCGTGCCGGCCACTTCGGGCTTGTCGATCCAGGAGGAGAACTGATCCGTGGCATGCGCGCCCAGCACGTAGCCCTTGCCGGCCCGGCGCAACTGCATCTCGATGGCTCCCACACCATAGATCGTGTCGGCAGCGACCCAGTCGAAGGGGACGCCGGCGGCAAGAGCCCGTGTGTGACCTTGAATGGGAAGGCACGGACCGCCTCTTTCAGGAAGGCGACCGCGCTTGTGGCCAGTTCGTCATCATAGACGGCCAGGTGCACCCAGCGCGAGCAGCGGTCAATGGCTACATAGAGAGAGCGCTTGCGCCGCTCCCCATTGGCGGTCTGCAGCTTCGGCAGATGCTTGATGTCCATGTGCACGAAGCCGAGATCGTAGTCCTTGAACGTGCCGAGCTTGCGCTTGCGCTGCTGCGCCGGCGGCAGGCGGCCTAAGCCTTCAGCCTTGAGGATGCGGTAGACTGCATCCCGGTTGAGATGCGGCAGGAAGTGCGTGACCACAAAGGTCAGATCATCCAGCGGAAAACCGAGGTAGCATACCCTCGCGGGAAGAAAGGCCAGGCTGAATTTTCCGCCGTTACCTTGTGCAAAGGACCTCACCGCCTCATCATCCATAATGATGGTCACCACAAGAAGCGTCAGGCCGCTAACATCGCTCATGAATTGAGCCATGAGCTTTTGATCCATCCATCGAAGCCTCTGCTCAATGAGACCGGCTCCAGGCACTACGACGCTAACATCGAAGAAGAAGCCGCTTGGCTTGGCCCAGCCCTTCTTATTTCAGAAGAGGCTGCCCTTCTCGTCGCAGAGCGCAAATACTCCCTCACCGAAGCGTCTGACATTTATGGCGCCAGCGAGGAGGTTGTGCGGATGCGCTTGAATGTGACCAGCGCCTATCGGCGAAGCCGATCAAAACAACAGGCAGCCTAAAACATAGATGCTTATGCTCGTGTTAGCCCCTCGCGCGTAGCCGCATAGGCGCGACTATGCTTTCCATTGAAACTAAATAACTATATTGTGCATCTTTCATAAAAACTTCCGCCGCAGAAGACTCGGGACCGAGAACGCGTCGATCGTCTCTGTCGCGTGCAATGTTTACGTCAACGATGCGCTAGAGCAGGAGGATGACGCTTGGCACTCGACCGTACCTTCACATTGACATCAACCTGCTGACCGAGGCGGCCGAGCACCGTCATTAGCCGGTCCACGGTGAACCGGTCCAGCTTGACGTTGCGGATGCGAGAAAAGTCGGCGGCCGCGATCCCTGTCAGCTCGGCGGCCTCGCGGACCGTCAGGTGCCGGCGATCGAGCGTCTTGACGATCTGCGCCGCCAGGATCGAACGCAGCTGCTCTAAGTCAGGGTTAGGCAGGACAAGATCGCGGAAGACGTTGCCACTGCCTCGCACCAGTTCAAAATCGTCGTTCATCGCAAGGCCTCCTTCAGCCGTTTCAGGCGGTCACGGATCAGGTCGATTTCGGCTTTGGGCGTGCCGATCCCGCTTTTGGACTTCTTTTGGAACGCATGCACAACCCAGATCTCATCTCCTATCTGCAGCGCGTACACGACGCGGAATGCATCTCCCCGGTGCTTTAGGGCCAGCTCCAGCACCCCTGAACCAAGCCCTGTCAGAGGTTTGGCGATATCAGGGTGCCCGCCCTCGGCCACGACGGTCAGGGCACGGGCCATTTCCTGCCGTGTCCCCAAGGGAAACTCCTCAAAATCCTTTCGGGCCGCCTTGATCCATGAGATCGGCCTAGTCTTTCTTGCCATATAGGCCGTGTTGTCATATTTGACAACATGGCGTCAATAGATTCCTACAAACTTTCGTTCGCCGCACCAACGTCCATCAGGCTTGAAGGGGCCAGAACAAGATCTGATGTGGCCTGCCCCATGTGGGTGATCCGGGTGTGATGTTAATTCAGGGTTGGTTTGGAGCTGCCCCCATATGTGATCCACGGCCTATGCAACTTTCCGGGCTTGATGAGTTTGTTGGGCGAAGGCGTTCGGCGTCAAGCCGCCGAGCGCCGTATGGGGCCTGGTCTCATTGTAATCTCTCCTCCAGTCTTCGATCCGCTCCCGGGCATCGGCCATGGATAAGAACCATGATGCATTCAGGCACTCCGCCCGCAGGCGGCCGTTGAATGCCTCGATGTACGCATTATCCGTGGGCGTTCCGGGCCGCGAGAAGTCGATCTCCACCCGGTTGAGATACGCCCATTGGTCCAGGGCCCGACCGGCAAATTCCGGGCGTTGTCTACCCGTAGGCTCTTGGGACGGCCACGGCTTCTGGCGATCTCATCGAGTGCTTCCACCACCTGATGGGCCCGGAAACTCACTCGCGGCACTATCGCCAGTGACTCTCGCGTATGGCAGTCCACCACGGTCAGGATCCGGAACGGACGTCCGTCGAAAAGCTGGTCAGCTCCTGCCAGTCCATCGCCCACACCTCGTTGGGACCACCCACCTCCGGACGACCCTGTCGGTAGCGCCAGGCGCGCTTGCGCTTGGGTGCCTTGGGCCGGATCGACAGCCCTTCCCGCGGTAGAGGCGGTAGGTGCGTTTGTGGTTCACCGGCCAGCCTTCCCGCCGCAGCAGAATGTGCAGCCGACGATAGCCGTAGCGCACACGGGCAGCCGCGAGCTCCTTGAGCCGCATCCGCAGCTCGACCTGCGGATCAGATCGCTGGCGGTAGCGCTGCGAGGAGCGTTGGAAGCCGGTGGCGGAGCATGCCCGTCGTTCGCTGATGCCATAGGCCCTCTGCAGATGGCCTGCGATCTCGCGCCGAACGACGGGCTTCACCACTTTCTTTTGAGCACGTCCTGCAACATGGTCTTGTCCAGGCTGAGATCCGCCACGAGCTTCTTGAGCCGGGTGTTCTCATCCTCGAGCTGCTTGAGGCGTCGGATCTCGGCCACGCCCATGCCGGCGAACTGCTTCTTCCATCGGTAGAACGTCGGTTCGGTGATGCCCATTTTGCGGATCACCTCGGCCACCGGTGTGCCGCTTTCCACCTGGCGCAGGGCAAAGGCGATCTGTTCTTCCGTATACCGCGATCTCTTCATGGCACTGACCCTCCTCAAGGATCAAAATGCCCGGAAAGTTTGATGGGTCAGGACCACTCGCCTGTCGTGCCCTTTCATCAGCGCCGGTCAATCAGGTGGTAGTGCCATACGCTCCGACGCAAAACGATCGCTTCCAAATCTGAGATCTGCCGTCGCGCACTGGGCAGCACAATTATTTGTCGGCTCGAACAGGCCTTCATCCATGCCTTTCGTCATGGATTACCTTCAGAACTTTGCGGGAGGCTCGTCCTCCTCAAACTTGTTATGAACTGACGCGAGTGCCTCCGGCACGGTTCGTTTGAAGCGGGCTCGCGGTGGCCGTATGCCATGGGTGAGTAGCACCCGCCGGATCAGCGGTCGGGCGCCAGCAACATAGATGGCTGCGTTGTGCCGTTGTGCTTTGCGCACGAAACCCTCGATGGTGGCAGCCGCCGTGCTGTCGAGCACCGGAACGGCCGAGAAATCGATGACATAAGCCTTAGGATGTTCTGCGATGCGATCAAGCGCCGCGGCCACCGTTGCGGCCGCGCCGAAGAAGAATGCGCCTGAGATCCGGTACACCACCACGTCCGGATCGGTCGCGAGCGTGGGATCGTACGGCTCACGGCCGTTGCCGTTCACGGTGTCGGGGCGATCCTCCTCCGGCAGGAGGGGAGATTGCTCGACTTCGACCGCCTCCGCCATCCGCTGCAGAAACACGAGCACGCCAATGCCGAAGCCCACGAGGATACCTTCAGTGAGATCGCGGAATACCACCAGCAGGAACGTGGCGAGCAGTACCACGGCGTCCCCCCTCGAGGCCCGCAGCAGCGTCGCGAACTCATGCTTTTCCGCCATGTTCCAGGCAACGGTCGCGAGGACAGCCGCCAGAGCCGAGAGCGGGATGAAGGAGGCGAGCGGCGCCGCAGTCAGCATGAACAGGAGCAAGAACACCGAGTGCAGCATCCCTGCGACCGGACCACGGGCCCCAGAGCGGACGTTTGTGGCGGTACGGGCGATCGTGCCCGTGACACAGATGCCGCCAAACAACCCCGAGGCAACGTTCGCGAAGCCCTGCGCCACCAGTTCGCAGTTCGAGCGGTGGCGACGGCCCGTCATGCTGTCTGCGACCACGGCCGAAAGGAGGCTCTCAATGCCGCCCAGCAGGGCAAATGACAGGGCGGCGGGAAGAAGCTCGGCGATCCTCGCGGCGGAGATCGGGGGCAGATGTGGCGCGGGCAAGGATTGGGGCAGGCCGCCGAAGCGGGTTCCAATGGTCTCGACGGGCAAGCCCAGGATCCAGGTCGCGAGGGCGGCTGCAGCCACCGCAATGACGAACACCGGCCAGTGCGGACGGAAGCGCCGGACGATGACAATGATGCCAACGGTCAGAAAAGCTACTACCAAGGCCGCGACATTCAGGGTCGGCAGGGCGTCCCAGAGCGCCATGAGCTTGGGAATGAAGGGCCCGGGTTCCTTGTCGAGCCGGAGCCCCAGCAGTTCCTTGAGCTGGCTCGCAAAGATGATGACGGCAATGCCGGCCGTGAAGCCCACGGTCACCGGATAGGGGATGAACTTGATGAAGGTTCCAAGCCGCAGGAACCCGATCGCCAGCAGAATCAGGCCGCTGAGCATGGTTGCAAGGAGGAGCCCATCGACGCCGTGCTGCTCGACAGTTGCCGCCACCAGCACGATAAAGGCCCCTGCCGGCCCGCCGATCTGAAACCGGCTTCCTCCCAGTGCCGAGACGATGAAGCCTCCGACAATAGCTGCGTAAAGGCCCCGGTCGGGGCTCACCCCTGAGGCGATGGCGATCGCCATCGAGAGCGGCAGGGCTACAATAGCGACCGTCAAACCAGCCGCGGCATCAGCGCGGAGGTCGGCTAATCGATATCGCTCCCGCAGGACCGTGACGAGCTTCGGAGTGAACAGTTCGGCAAAGGTTAGGTCAACAGCCCGTGCAGGCATACCGGCGCCTCCTCTAGCCACTGGAGCGGCAGGGATCATTGCTCCAAAGCAACGGTCGCGGTCATTTGCGTCAGGAGGAGCCGCTTGCGGTCTTGACTTGCTTGAACCGCACGCCTCGTCCGCCTTCACGGCTCACCGAATTCTCGCCGATGAGTTCTATCCCAGCCCGGTCGAACGCCTCGACAACCTTCGTAAGCGTCTCAACCACCCCTCGCACATTACCTGCGCTTGCTTCCATGCGTTGGATGGTTGGCAGCGAGACCCCTGCCATCTCCGCGAGCTGGCGTTGGTCAATGCCAAGGAGAGCACGGGCAGCACGGATTTGTGCGGCGGTGATCAATGAATGACACTCCCTCCATGCATTAAATGTCAGCCATGATCGCTGAACGATGATGTTGTGGCAATCAATCCAGATGAGTGATGGGTAAGCACCTGCAGCACGGCCGGTCTTCGCCCGGGGCGGCGCGGGGATGGGCCACACAGGGAGCCACAGGAGTTCTGCGCGCAGCGGGCCGTGGGCTGCTGCGCCGCTAGGGACGCCTGGTTGGACAGGATGGAGCGGATGGTCGTTGCACATCGCCCGCATTGAGGACTGCAGCCGAGGCAGCGGTAGACCTGGGCCAGCGTGCGCGGGCACAAGGGCCCATGCGACAGGCAGGTCTTCGTCACCATCTGAGAAAACGTTGCAGGAGCAGACGATCATGACGTGGAGTGCAGATCATCAGAGACGGCGGTCAACTGTCGAGGTGCTGCAGTGCAGCCGTGTTCCGCAACACGATCGATCGCCGCTGCGCCGGCATCGCGATGATGCCTTGGCGCTCCAGCTGTGTGAGGGTGCGGGACACGGTCTCAATCGTCAGACCGAGATAATCGGCGATGTCGGTTCGGGACATTGGGAGATCGATGTGTCCGTGGTCAGTCTCACGCTCTGCCAGGTCGAGCAGGAAAGCGGCGATTTTCTCCACGGCGCTTTTGCGGCCAAGTAATAGCATGTGGGCTTGGGCTCGTTCGAGCGCGCGCATCATCGCGGCTATGATCTGCCGGGACAAGGCCTCACCGCCGGTTGGTAACGTGTCGAGGCTGCCGCGCCGATACTTGATTACGGTCGTGTTCCCAAGCGCCTCGGCGGTGAAGCGGTGCTCCTCCCCGGTCTCGATGCCAAAGAAATCGCCTGGCAGGTGGAAAGACGCAATCTGCCGTCGCCCGTCATTGAGGAGCTTGCAGGTCCTCACTGCACCGGACACCACCTTGTACACAAAGACTGTCCTGTCACCTTCGGCGAAGATTTCCTCGTCTTTCGTGAAGGCACGGATTGCGCCCACAATGACGGCTTCTCGCTCCGGGCGGAACGACGGAACGCCCGTAAGCAGGGCGGGGCCCTGGATGGGCAGCGAAGCGGTGGCGGCAAGGGCGGTGTGCATGGAACCCTCGTTCTGGGTGTCTGACCTGAGTTGATCAATACTCCCACGCTTGATCCCGCAAAATTCAGATACTCTCCCTAGGGGATTCTACGGAGGTCGTCCCCGGCGCAGCGGGCCTGGTTATGCGGCGGCCGCCAGAGCACCGTGGATGCCGTCGAGCAGGGAACTGTCCTCGAGGGGCTTCTCCAAGACCTGCTGGAAGCCGGAGCGCAGGGCGCGCTCCCGGACCGCCGGTGAGCCTTTAGCCGTGATCAGGATGGCCGGCAGGCCAACATGTCGTTGCCGCAGACGCTCGACCAGGGTGATCCCGTCCACCTCCGGCATGGCATAGTCCACGACCAAGCACCCGCTTTGGGGCAGGGCGGGATCCGCCAGGAGCTGCTCGCCGCTGTCGTAGAGGTGCACCTCCAGCCCCTCCTGCTCAAGGGCGAACTTAAGGGACTGCCGAACGGCGGCGTCATCGTCGATGACGAGAATGATCGATCCTGGGAAGATTGGCATGGTGGCCCTGCTGCATTATCCTTGGGCAAACCCCCGCTCTGCGGGTGCAGGATTGATATGTCCCAAGCGCCCTGCCGAACCATTCAGGAATTGTCCTTAAGGCGCCTGTCTCGGATTGCCTGGATCGATGCCAGCCCGCAGCAGCTCACCTGCGCGGCGCGTTGGCCCACATCCGCATGCTCGTCACGTCAGGGCGGGTGCGGCTGCCGAAGAACGGAATCCCGAAGACGACCTTCAGCCCAAGCTCTGGCGGGCCTAAACGTCCAGGCGGCCGCCGAGAAGGCTCAGCGTGCCGAGACACCGACCGCGCGGTCGCGGCGGCAGTGACCGGGACACCGTCTGGCCTGCGACCGAAGGTGGTCAGGGCAATCCCTTAAGGAAAAAGCCTGGGTTTCGGCACCGGACCCGACGGCGT
The DNA here is from genome assembly GCF_025460875.1 of Microvirga yunnanensis. Taxonomy (NCBI): domain Bacteria; kingdom Pseudomonadati; phylum Pseudomonadota; class Alphaproteobacteria; order Hyphomicrobiales; family Methylobacteriaceae; genus Microvirga; species Microvirga yunnanensis. Next base: position 9,380 of record NZ_JAMXFI010000160.1, on the reverse strand, counting down.
AACGCCTGAGAACCTACGGCGGGCCTCACCCATGCCGAACCGGTCCGTCGGCACCCTTTCCCCTGATGCGGCATCCCAGGAGGTCATCCGTGACGGACACATTGAGTGACAATACCATCCATCTCGTGAAGGCCACGGTGCCTGCGCTTCAGGAGCATGGGCTGGCGATCACCAAGCGCATGTACGAGCGCATGTTCCGGAACGAGGAGATCCGCGACCTCTTCAACCAGTCGCATCACGGCGAGACCGGCTCGCAGCCCAAGGCGCTGGCGAGCGCCATCCTGGCCTACGCCCAGAACATCGACAACCTGGGCGCGTTGGCGCCCTCCGTCGAGCGCATCGCCCAGAAGCACGTAGGCCTGAACATCCTGCCCGAGCACTACCCTCACGTGGCCGAGGCGCTGCTCGGCGCGATCAAGGACGTTCTTGGGGATGCCGCCACGGACGAGATCCTCACCGCCTGGGGCGAGGCGTACTGGTTCCTGGCGCACGTGCTGATCGGACGCGAGAAGGCCATCTACACCAGTCTCTCCACGGCGCCCGGCGGCTGGAACGGCTGGCGCAACTTCCGGATCGAGAGCAAGCAGCGCGAGAGCGAGGTCATCACCTCCTTCGTGCTCCGGCCCGAGGACGGCCGGCCTGTCCTGCTCCATAAGCCCGGTCAGTACCTGACCTTCTGGATCGAAGTGCCGGGCCAGCACCCGCTCAAGCGCAACTACAGCATCTCCAGCGCGCCGAACGGCGAGACCTACCGGATCTCTGTCAAACGGGAACCGCAGGGCATCGCCTCCACCTGACTGCATGAGCAGACCGAGATCGGGACCGTTCTCAAGGTGGCGCCGCCCGCCGGCGAGTTCTTCCTCAACGAGGAGTCGCCGCGCCCCGTGGTGCTCCTGAGCGGCGGCGTCGGGCTAACCCCGATGATAAGTATGCTGGAGACCATTGCGGCCCGCTATCCCAACAAGGCTGTGCATTACGTGCATGGCACGCTGAACGGCTCGACCCATGCCATGAGGGACCGTGTCTCTCCCTGGCCGAGGCCTATCCCAACAGCCGCGCGACAACCTTCTACGTCGAGCCGCGGCCGGAGGATCGGCTCGGGGACGACTACGATCATGAAGGCCTGATCACGGTGGACTGGTTGCGGGCCAACACGCCACTGAACGAGGCCGGCTTCTACCTGTGCGGCCCGCGGCCGTTCCTGCGGGCGTTCGTGGGAGGGTTGGCCTTGGCCGGATTCCGGTCGAACCGCATCCACTACGAGTTCTTTGGGCCGGCCGACGAGATCCTCGCCGCGGCCTAGCGATTACGGGAGGCTCCCAAGTGCCCGACGGGTCCGCCGAGAGGTATTGGGCTTGACGAAAGGGAGGAGGGAGCATGTCGGTGATCGAAATTTGGGACGGATCCGCGTCCGGCCGAATGCTTGACCTCTCCGCCATTCACGGCCCGATGAACGGGCAAAAGCGCATCTGATGGAACAAAAAGGAGATCCAATGGCGACTGGAACTGTGAAGTGGTACAACGAAACCAAAGGCTATGGTTTCATTCAACCGGACAATGGCGGCAAGGATGTTTTCGTCCATGCTACCGCGCTCGAGCGCGCCGGAATGCGTGGCTTGGCGGAAGGCCAGAAGATCTCCTATGAGGTGGAAGCTGACCGCCGCACCGGCAAAGAATCTGCGACCAACCTGCAGACGGCTTGATCAGCCTGTTAAGGTGTCAGCTCATGCTGAGCCTCAAGCCGCTCCTGACGGGGCGGCTTTTCGTTTCGGTGTGCCCGGCACCTCGGCCTTGGGGTCCTTGATGTACTCGGCGAACGTCGCCTCGTCCCAGGTCAGGCCGGAGTTCTTGTTGACGGGGAGTGCTTATAGCCGTCCACGGATCCCGAGCGCCGTCCGGTGACGCCGTTCAGGTGGGACCCACCGCATCTTGGCGTTCTCGCTGACCTGGTGGCAGGCCTTGCAAACGGCAAAGACTTTTTCGCCTGCATCGGCATCCTAAGCCTGGACTTGCGGCCGGGTCGAAGGTCAAGACAACAGGCACAAGAAGGGCGAGGCCCATCACAAACACTGGCCACGTCATGCCCAGAAGGTACCACTGAAAAGGTGCAAATCAGCAGGCTCATCCCGCGCGGCTTAGCTTCGGAAACACCTCATACGTTGCCTGAGAACTAACTAGACGCACGGATGAATCGCCTCCAACTGCATGAATGCTTCTACGGGCGCGCTACGGCGGCATCAATCCTGATGCGGATCGCATGAAGGACTCTGCACATGGACTTAAACGTCTGCGCAGACATCTCGACGCCTTCAGCATGGGCATCGATCGCCGTGGTGCAGTCAGACAGCGCGTTGGAAATGAAGATTAAGGTGTCCTCGTTATCGGGGCCATTCTCGATCCGGCCCGCTGCGTCATCCAGCATTCTCCGAGTGAGCTCGTCATATTGCTGATCGATCATAGGCTCCCCTCCGATCAGGACCGGCTCCCTCGGATATCCGCGTGGCCGGGGCTGCCCTGCGGGCCATGTCTCCGTAAAAATACGGAGTTTCTCTTTGCTCCGCATCAACGATACTGGCCTAAGATGCCGTAAAGTTCTTGGATCAACGTGGCTCCACATAATGATGAACAATCATGGAGGGAAACATGTCCAATCACGCCAGCCATCAGTACCGGATGTACTCGCCCGGCCTTGACCTGATGATGAAAGAGGTCGCGCGGACGCTAGGCCACATCGATTTCGAGCACCAGGTCGAACTGGAGAAAGTCGAGAAGAGCGCCAGCGCCAAGGAAATCAAGCAGTCCATCAGCGAAAAACTCAGGGCCGCCCACTGTGAGAGGCGTCAGCCCTATGTCGACCTGTTGAACCAGCTCTGGATGCAGCAACGCGGCCAGTCGTTCGCAGCCTAAGAGGATTTCCTTGTGGTTGATCTCAGGTGCTGATCCCACCGAAGCCTTCAGGAGGGTTCCATGCAATCCACGTTTCACATCGGTCAGCTTGTCCGTTTGAGCGAGGGTGCCGCTGACAGGGAGAAAGGACGCACCTACTGCGTCGTCAACATTGTCCCGGCTGGGACCGAGCGTCTGCCGGCCTACCTGATCAAGAACATGGCGGGTGGGGAGAAAATCGTGCAGCCGAAGGACATCAAGCCGGCTTCGGCTCATGCCCTGCCATAGCCGCAGCTAAGCCGCAGGCGCAGGTTGTTTTCTCAACCTCTGCGGCAGATCGAGGTGATGTTCCTACGCGGGGCGATTTCTTCTTCCACGGTCTCGCTCCAGGGATACGAGAGGGAGGAATGACATGATCGAGAACATCAAGAGCGTGTTGATCGGCCTGACGAAGGAGTTCGGTCCCGACGAGAACTCGGCCGCCTTGGGCTATGGCCTCTCGCTGGCGCAGCAGGCGGGCGCCCACGCCACTGTCCAGGCCGCTTCCGTCAAGCTGGACCTGTCGAGTGCCGGGATCAGCAAGGTCGTGGCCGGTCTTGTCCAGGAGGAGAACCAGCGCCTTCACGCCCTTGCCGAGGCGGCGGCCCGCAGTGCCCAAGGCGATGCCAGCGCGGCGGGAATTGTGTGGTCCACCGCAGCCCCGCATCTCAGCTATCCGGCACTGCTCGCCGTCTTCCGGGCGCAGGCCCGTCTGCATGATCTCACCGTGGTCGACGCAGAGCCGGAAGCCCTCGCCCTCGACCGGGGCCTGATCGATGCCCTGCTGATGGACAGCGGCCGTCCACTGCTTGTTGTCCCGCCCGGTCAGGCCGTATTCCGCGCCCAGCGTGTTATCCTGGCCTGGGACGGCAGCGGCCGCGCCGCCCGTGCCGCGGCCGACGCCCTGCCGTTCCTGCGGGCGGCCGAGACCGTGGAAGTGGTCGCCGTGATGGGCGAGAAGGACCTGCCCAGGACCGTAACCGGCGCCGACATCGCGCCGCATCTGACCCGCCACGGCTTCAATGTGAATGTCCAGACCCTGCCGGCCCTGAACGGCGACGTGGCCGAGACCCTGCGTAACCACGCTACCCTGACCCGTGCTGACATGATCGTCATGGGCGGATACGTCCATTCGCGGCTGCGCGAGTTGATGTTCGGTGGCGTGACCCAGTCCCTCCTGAAGCAATGCCCCGTAGCGCTGTTCCTCTCCTACTGACGTCAGGGGTACGGCAGGCCACGTCAGGAGAGCGGCCAAGCACCGACACAGCACATAGGAGGAGGTTGCCATGCCAAGGATGAAAGCTGCCGTCTTCGTCGAGCCCGGCCGCATCGTGCTCGACGAGAAGCCGATTCCGGACGTTGGTCCCCACGATGCGCTCGTCCGCATCACCACCACCACGATTTGCGGCACTGACGTCCACATCCTCAAGGGCGAATACCCGGTGGCCCGAGGCCTCACCATCGGTCATGAGCCGGTCGGCGTCATCGAGAAGCTCGGCTCGGCGGTGCAAGGCTACCACGAGGGCCAGCGGGTCGTCGCGGGCGCGATCACTCCGAGCGGGTACAGCGAGGCTTGCCTGTGCGGGTGCCACTCCCAGGATGCGGCCGGCACCAAGCATGGTTGGAAGCCGCTCGGCGGCTGGCGCTTCGGCAACACCCTCGATGGATCACGGGCCGAGTACCTTCTGGTGCCGGATGCCATGACGAACCTGGCTCTGGTGCCGGACGGTCTCACCGACGAGCAGGTGCTGATGTGCCCCGACATCATGTCCACCGGCTTTTCCGGCGCGGAGAGCGGCAACATCCACATTGGCGATACGGTGGCGGTCTTCGCACAAGGTTCGATTGGTCTGTGCGCTACCGCGGGCGCGCGCCTGATGGGGGCAACGACGATCATTGCGGTCGAGAGCGTGCCCGAGCGCATCGAGATGGCACGCCGAATGGGCGCCGATCACGTCGTTGACTTCACGAAGGCCGATCCGGTCGAGGAGATCCGCCGCCTCACTGATGGCCGCGGCGTTGATATTTCGATTGAGGCGCTCGGGCGGCAACAGACCTTCGAGGCAGCGTTGCGCGTGCTCCGTCCAGGCGGCAGCCTCTCATCGCTCGGCGTCTACTCGGGTGACCTCAAGATCCCGCTCGACGCATTCCTGGCAGGCCTTGGCGATCATACCATCCGGACCACGCTCTGCCCCGGCGGCAAGGAGCGCATGCGCCGGCTTATGGGAGCCATCGCCTCGGGACGCGTCGACACGCGGCCACTGGTGACGCACCGCTTCAAGCTCGATCAGATCGAGGAGGCCTATGACCTCTTCGCCAACCAGCGCGACGGCGTGCTGAAGGTGGCGATCACCCCATAGCCTCGGGGAGATGTCACGGCCGCCGATCAGGCCTGCTTCACATAGGTGCCGGGTGCATCGTACAGGGCAGGGTAACCCTGCGCCGGTGCACCCAGGGCCGGTGGATTGGTATGCTCGTCGGAATGTGAGCCCAGCCAGCGCACCCATTCCGGCCACCAGGAGCCCTCGAAGCGGGGCGCAACCCTGGTCCAAGTGTCGGGATCCAGATAGTGACCGCTGGCGGATCTCGTCAGAACCTGGAAGTTTCCTTTAGCCTGACCTGGATCGGCAACGATGCCGGTATTGTGCCCGCCCTTAGTGAGAAGGAAGGTGACGTCGGTATCCGCCAGGAGATGGATTTTGAATGCCGACCGCCAGGGCGCCACGTGATCGCGCTCGGTGCCGACCGCAAAGATCGGCGCCCGAATGTCACTGACGGCGATGGGCCGGCTATCGACCTGGAAGCGTCCTTCGGCGAGATCGTTGTTGAGGAAGAGCTGCCTCAGGTACTCCGTGTGCATGCGGTACGGCATGCGGGTGGCGTCGGCGTTCCAAGCCATAAGATCGTTCAGGGGCGTCCTCTCGCCCATGAGGTAGTGGCGGACGAGCCTCGACCAGATCAGGTCGTTTGAGCGCAGAAGCTGGAAGGCTCCTGCCATCTGCCGGGTGTCGAGATAGCCTTGGCTCCGCATGAGGTCCTCCAGGAAGTGGACCTGGCTCTCGTTGATGAACAACGTGAGCTCTCCGGCTTCGCGGAAGTCGGCCTGCGCCGCCAGCAGGGACATGGTCGCCAGGCGCTTGTCCCCATCGCGGGCCATGGCGGCCGCAGCAATCGAGAGGAGTGTGCCGCCAAGGCAGTAGCCGACCGCGTGAACCTTCTGATCGGGCTTGATGGCGTTCACGGCATCCAACGCGGCCATGATCCCGAGCTTGCGGTAATCGTCCATGCCCAGGTCCCGATCCTCCGCGGTCGGGTTCTTCCAGGAGATGATGAACACCGTGAAGCCCTGGTCCGTGAGATAACGGACGAGGGAGTTCTCGGGGGAAAGATCCAGGATGTAGTACTTCATGATCCAGGCCGGCACGATCAGGATCGGCTCCGGCCGAACCTGCTCGGTTGTCGGCTCATATTGGATCAGCTCAATGAGGCGGTTGCGATAGATCACCTTTCCCGGCGTGACGGCCACATCGCGGCCTGGCTGGAAGTGCTCCGCGCCAGCGGGGGGCTTGGAGCGGACAATCCGCTCCCAATCGTCCAGGAAGTTGCGGAAGCCCTGCACGAGGTTCTGGCCTCCCGTTCCTATGATGCGCCGCTGCACGACCGGGTTGGTCAGGAGAAAATTCGACGGCGATGCCATGTCGAGGATCTGGCGCGAAATGAACTCGACCACGGCCTGATGCTGCTTGGTGACGCCGTCTACATCGGTCGTGGCGTTGTCCCACCATTGCTGCTGGAGCAGGAAGCCTTGCTGCATGAGATTGAACGGCCATTGCTGCCACTCGGCCTCAGTGAAGCGTTTGTCCTGGGGCAACGGCTCGATGCACGGTTCGCATCTGCCTCCGCCCACTGCGCAGTGGGAGGCGAACTGCGCCAGTCGAGCCCATTTGCGGGCTGCCTTGGTGGCGAGTTCCACCTGCTTACCCGGCGAGATGGCCAGGTGGACGGCCCAATCCATGTAGGCGTCGGCAACGGCTGCCGGTGACAGCCCGCCGGTGAGGCGTGCCAGGCTCGCATGGGCAGCATGGTCAAGAACATCCCGGAGGCGATGGAGCTGAGCGTCATCCCAACTATCCGTTGAACCCTCCGGTGGGGGAACCAAGACGTGAGCTGCGGCTGCCTTACTTGGCTGTGCGTGCAGCGGGGCAACCTGGGTCGTACGGTTGGAGGCTCGGCCACCTTTAAGCGTCGTGGAAGTGCGAAGTGGCATTTCAGCCTCCGTGCTCTCACCCTCGTGGTAGGGCAGAGGATTGTCGTACAATGACAGCCGCTTTCGCCAAGTGCGTTGCGCTAGATCAAAGCATCGGTCCTGATTTCGACCACATAATGGTCGAGATTGATGGCTCGGCGAACCCGCTTCTCGCCTGGGCCGGCAGAGGGAGAGGACGATGATCAAGGACATCATGGTGCATCTGGATGGAAGCCCGGAGGACGAGATCCGTCTTTAATATGGCCAAGCCATTGCGTCCGCCGGGCAGGCTCACCTGATCGGCGTCTTCACCAACCTTCTGCCTGACCTGTCCATTGCCATGCCGTTCGATGGCGGCGCTGCCGCCGTCGTGCAGTTCGTGACCGAGTTGGAAGAACAAGCCCGCAAGGACGGCGATGCCACGTCAAAGCGTCTGGCCGAGAGGCTCACCGGACTTCAGGTGCCAACCGAGATACGCCGCTTCGACGAGACCTTCGGCACCATGTCGATTAAGGTGGCGGAACAGGCCCGTTACGCCGACGTCTTCATCGCCACGCGCCCCTATGGTGCAGGTGGCATTGTTCTCTTATTCCGGGGATCCTGGTCAAGCCCTTTGAGCGGCCCTTTCCGTCATTTCGGCTGATATCACCTGTCGGGTCATGGTTCTCTCCGTGGTCGGCAAACACCGCCGCATGATGGGGTCGGAAGCCTCAGCCTCGCCATGTTGCATACGCGGTCAATCTGCTCCCTGAGGTTCAGGTTTCAGGCCGCAACGGTGCCCACGCGATGGCTGCTGCCTCGTCCCGACAAGGGACATCACTCCGCCAGGGGGCGGATCTCGTGAGCTACAATCTCATGCCGGCAGGCCCTCCTTGTTGGACCAGCGGAAGTCGGTACCATCGTGCCACATTCTGTGGAGGATGACCGACAGCTTACGGGCGACCGCCACCATGGCCTTCTTTCCACCGACCTTCCTGGCGAGCCGCGTCCCCCACGCCTTGATCGACGACCAGCGCGAGACGCGGTTGAGAATGATGCCCGCCGCCTCAAAGAGGTAGGTTCGCAGGAGCGGATCGCCGCATTTCGAGATCCGCCCGCTCCGGTCGACCTCGCCCGACTGGTAGCGTCGCGGGGTCAGACCAAGATAAGCTCCCACACTCGAGGACTTCGAGAACCGTTCCGGCGCATCGATGACGCTGATATACGCCAATGCCACGAGTGAGCCGACGCCAGGAGCCGTCATGAGCCGCCGAGCCGCTTGGTTCTGTCGTGCCAGAGCCATGAGGCGACGGGAGAGGATGCCGATTTGCCGGCTGACCTCCTGCAAGGCTGTCAGGAGGGCCTCAACAGCATCCTTCAGTGGCCCATCGGCTACCAGTTCGCGCACGCGGTCAACAAAGGGCTGACGGCCTCCCTTGCCGGCGACCAGACCAAAGGGCTTGAGCATGCCGCGGATCTGGTTAATCAGGTCGACACGCACCTCGACCAGACGGGCTCGTGAGCTGAGGAAGCTACGGATCACTTGGCTGTCCAAGCTCTTGACGGTGACCTCCCGATACCAGCCCGTGCGCACGATTTGTGCCAGACCGAGCGCATCATTCGGGTCGGTCTTGTTCACCTGCAGGGACAGCGCTGCCTTGGCATGGCGGGCGTCCAGACAAATCACAGGCAAGCCGTGTTTCTTCAACTCATGCCAGTGCCATGTCGACAGCGGGCCGCTTTCCAGGCCAATCCGCACCACATGCGGCGCTCTCGCTTTGACGACTGCCGCAATGGCCTCGGGCGTCGAGGCGCATTTGCCGCGCCAGAGCGCCTTCCCATGCTCATCGACAATGCAGACGGCTGTCTGCTCCAGCGATACATCCAATCCGACATACTGCTTCATGAGGATACTCTCCGTTGGCTTCCAGTTTGGCCTGATCACATCAGACCCTACTTTACCGTCGAAGGGCACCAGGCCCGGAATAACCCCATGTTGCATTAACCTTTGCCGTGTAGCGAGGGATGGCTACTCGAGGAGCCATCCGGTTGTCGATCTTCAAGCGCCGTCGTTTTCCAATCGCGATCATCTTGCTGTGCGTACGCTGGTACTGCAAGTACGGGATCAGCTATCGCGATCTGTCTGAGATGATGCAGGAGCGCGGTGTCAAAGTAGACCCATCCACCCTCTTTCGTTGGGTGCAGCGCTATGCTCCGGAGATTAAGAAGC
>NZ_JAMXFI010000016.1:78202-103166 GCF_025460875.1 Microvirga yunnanensis | reverse complement strand
GCGGCGCGACCGAGGTCGAGGTGAAGGAGAAGAAGGACCGCGTCGACGACGCCCTGAACGCCACCCGGGCCGCGGTGGAAGAAGGCATCGTCCCCGGCGGCGGCACGGCTCTGCTGCGCGCCAAGGCTGCGGTGGCCAAGCTCCAGAGCGACAACGCCGACGTGAATGCCGGCATCAAGATCGTGCTGCGTGCGCTTGAGGCTCCAATCCGCCAGATCGCCGAGAACGCTGGCGTGGAAGGCTCGATTGTGGTCGGCAAGATCACCGACAACGTCCAGTCCGAGACCTTTGGCTTCGATGCTCAGACAGAGGAGTTCGTGGAACTGCTTCAAGCCGGTATTGTGGATCCGGCGAAGGTCGTCCGCACGGCCCTCCAGGATGCCTCTTCGGTTGCTGGCCTGCTCGTCACCACGGAAGCCATGGTCGCCGAGTTGCCGAAGAAGGAATCGGCTCCGGCGATGCCGGGTGGAGGAATGGGCGGCATGGGCGGCATGGACTTCTAAAGGGTCCGATTCAGGCCGCCCCTTCCTGAGGAGAGCTCAAGTCCGGCAGGCCGGACTTGAGTGGCGGCATGGACTTCTAACCCAGACAGCGAAGCAAGGCCCTGGAGGCACCCGGGCCTTGCTCTTGTGCCTCTACTGGCCTGTTGCCGGATAGCTTTCGCGAGCCGGATGTTCCCGCAGCGTCAGGCTGTCTGGCGCATGAACCCGCCGTCAGATCATGGGACTGATCACGAGCGGCCAGATGTTGATCTGCAGAATCGTCGGAGTTGGAGAAGGACAAAGCAGCTTGGGTTTAGATGGAGCGTGCTTTGGCAACTGAAAGTGTCCGGCAGTTTTGTCTCGTCTGACTGGGAACCTTGTACAACCCGCCCGTTACCGATCTGCCCCACAGACCCTCATGGTCTCCTCTTCTGGTCGACCGCATACCTGTTGGTTCCTATGCTTGCTCGACGGGACGAAATTCCACCTGATGTGCCGCGCCCCACCTAGAGCATCGGACGGACCCAGAGGGCCGCGTCAGCGACCCGAAGGGCCACGCCAGTGACCCGAAGGGCCGCGCCAGCGAAAAGTGGATCCGGTTTTCCGTTCTGACCGATGCTTTCATTCAAGAAGAAAGCATCGGATGGATCCCAAAAGTGCAAGTCCACTTTTGGGTCCGATGCTTTAGCGCATTCTTGGAGATGAGGGAGCACCGAAGGGATTCCAAGCCGCAACTCCCGGCGAGACGACCGCCCTATCACCGATTGCCAGGGCAGCTATGATAAGCGCTGCGCTCGCAACGCTTCGTCCTGGCACATCCGCGAAGTAGACCGAATGTCAGCACACGATCCGAACATCGGACCTTCCTGACGAGCAATCGATTTCGTTGTTTGACCGAAACCAGCCATTCCATGGATTGCCGACTGACCACCACCGGATCAACAAGCTTACTCCGGAATTCCAAGCTTCCGCCACGCCGCATAGATCCGCGGGCGTTGGGCCATGTAATCCGGGTGATCGGACTGCTCCAGGGCCTTGTAGCGTGTCAGCGTCATCCACGGCACTGCCCGCAGCCACCTCTCCATCGGTTCACGCGCCTCCGCCTCGCGTCCAGTGAACATATAGGCCGCCGCCAGCCAGCCATAGGAACTCGGGAAGCCCGGATCAGCATCGATCGCCTTCTGGAATGTCGCAAGGGCGGCCTGGTCCTGCCCCTGGTGCAACTGCGCGACGCCAATGTACAGCAACCAGTACACCAGGAAGGGATCGCGCGGACTGAGGCGGATACCCTGCCGCACATAGGGTTCCGTCTTCTCCGGCTGGCCGAGGAGAGCCCAGTTCCAGCCGATCTCGGTGTAGGTCGATGCGAGGTTCCGGTTCAGCGACACCGCCCGCTCAGCCGCCGCAATCGCCTCCTCGCTGCGCCGCTGCGCCCGGCGGAGCAGTGCCTTGTACTGGAAAGCCTGGGCATTGTCCGGTGCCAGGGCGATGGCACGCTCAATCAACTCATCGGCCCTTTGCAGGTGATCCCCGTACGCATCTGTCCAGCGGTTGATCACCTCCCGGACGTGGGTGAAGCCTAGGCCCATGAGGGCGCTCACCGCCTGCGGGTCCACCTTGAGCGCCTCCTCGAACAGACGTTGCGCCGCGACGTTGTTGTCCCGGGTCTGGCTTGCATAGATCAGGGCCCAGCCGCGCATGGCCAGATCCACCGCATCGGGGTTGTCGGGGCGCTCACGCTGGCTGCGGCGGCTCTCGATATTGACGAGCCGCACCTGCAACGTGGAGGCGATTCCTGCCGTGATCTCGTCCTGCGTGTTGATCAGGTCGGCCCGCGGGCGGTCGAACTGGTCCGTCCACAAATGCGCTCCGGTCTCGGCATCGATGAGTTGGGCATTCACCCGTACCAAATCGCCGCTGCGCCGGGCACTGCCCTCGAGCACGTAGCGCACGCCGAGATCGCGCCCGATCTGCCGCACATCCACCGCCTTCCCCTTGTAGGTGAAGGCAGTGTTCCGGGCGATGACGAAGCTGCCGTCGATGCGTGACAGCGCCGTTGTCAGATCCTCCGTCAGGCCGTCAGCGAAGTAGTCCTGGTCAGGATCGCCACTCAGGTTGCCGAACGGGAGTACAACAAGGGACAGGCGTGGGGCGGTACGGGGAACGCTGGGCGCTTCGGTGCCAAGAGCGGGAGCCGATGTGGTAGCAGGTACGGCGCCGGGATCGGCCGGACCCTGATCTGCGGCGAACCAGACGCCAACGCCGCCGAGTACGGCCAGACCAGCCGTCACAGCCGCTGGAAGGAGGCGGCGCCACCGGCCTGTTGGTTCGGGGGACGCCTCGGCCGTGTAGGCATCGAAGTGGACCCGATAGCACCTCACCGGACGGGCGATGTTGCGCACGCTCTGCTCCCCCAGATCCTCGAAGACCACCGGAAGCCGGTCACGCACCTGGTCACGCACGGAGCGGGAGACGCAGATGCCGCCGACCTCCGCCAGGGCTTGCAGGCGCGCCGCGATGTTGACGCCGTCGCCCAGGACATCTCCGCCCTCAACGACCACGTCGCCCAGGTTGATGCCGACCCGAAAGCGGATGCGACGATCCTCCGGGACCTTGGATTCACTGGCAACGATGGCGAGTTGGAGTTCGACCGCGCAGCGAACCGCCTCAACCGGACTGGCGAACTCGACCAGAAGGCCGTCGCCCATGGTCTTGATGATCCGCCCCCCGTGGCGGGCAATGGCCGGATCAAGCAGGGTCCGGCGACACACCCTCAGCCGCGCAATCGTGCCTTCCTCGTCGAGCCCGATCAGCCGCGAGTAGGCCGCTACGTCGGCGCAGACGATGGTCGCTAGCTTGCGCTCCATGGAGCGCTCCATCCCTGGTCCAGCCTGCCACTCCGAGCCTACTCCCCGCGGCGCGTCAGGGAAAGGCGGCTTCCCGGTGTTCCGACCTCTCAGGAGCACAGGGGCCAACCGGGTACGGCCGTACCCGGTCCACGCAGCGGGGAGGGATTGTCAGGCGCCCGCGCCCGCCTCATGGCGAACCGCGGCAGTCGGTCCCGATCGGTCGGAAGGCGACAGCCCCTGAACGAGTGGGCGCATTCCGTGCCAGGAGGTGGCTGACCAGTTGCTGCCCCTCCTTCGCGAGCGACAGGAGGGTCCCGGAGTTCCGGGTCGAGCCGAAGTACGGCAAAGACCCAAAGGCGACGTTCAGCCCCCTGCTCACTTGGGATGTCAATCGCCCGCAAACTGGGCTCCGACTTTCACACAAAAGCGTGTGTCGTCTGAACCATGAGGGGGGTCATGCGTCGTCTCGGCAGTTCAGTGCCTTGAGCGCAGGATGACCTCGATGACCGAAGCAGAGCCGACACGCATTCCGTCCAAGCGCGGATTCGTCTGGATTGTCGTTCTGATCCTCGCGCTCGGCGGCGGCGTTCTGGCCTGGCGGCATTCAGGGCCTTCCGGCGGTGCGGAGCACCGGCAGGCCGCGCAGCTTCCGGCCGCCGTGCCGGTCGAGGCAAGCGCCGCGGAACTCAAGGACATTCCGATCGACCTGATCGGACTGGGGTCCGTCCAAGCCGCGACCACGGTAACGGTGCGGAGCCGTGTTGATGGGCAAATCCAGCAAATCGCCTTCGAGGAGGGCAAGATGGTCAAGGAAGGCGACCTCCTCGTGCAGATTGATCCGCGTCCGTTCCAGGCAGGCCTGGGACAGGCCCAGGCCAAGAAGGCTCAGGACGAGGCCCAGCTTGCCAGCGCCCAGGCGGATCTGGCCCGCACCAATCAGTTGGCCGCCCGCGACTTCGCCTCCCAGCAGCAGCTCGACACTCAGCGCGCGGCGGTTCGCAGCCTCCAGGCTCAGATCCAGGCGGACCAGGCCGCCATCGACAGCGCTCAGACGCAGCTCGAATACACGACCATCCGGTCACCCCTCACGGGCCGGGCGGGCTTTCGCCTCATCGATCAGGGCAATATCGTCCATGCCGCTGACCAGAACGGCATCGTGGAGATCGCGCAGCTCGAACCTGTGTCCGTGCTCTTCACGGCTTCCGAGGGCGAACTTCCGGCCATCAACAAGGCGGTGGCCCAGGGTCCTCTGAAGGTCTGGGCTCTGTCGACCGACGGCAAGGACACCCTGGCGGAGGGATCCTTGAGCCTTGTGAACAACCAGGTCGATACGCAAAGCGGCACCATTCGTCTCAAGGCAGCCTTCGAGAACAAGGATCACGCCCTCTGGCCGGGACAATCCGTGGATACCCGACTGCGGGTCAACGTCATGAAGAATGTCCTGTCCGTTCCTGACACCGCGGTTCAGCGCGGCCCGCAAGGTCTGCTCGCCTATGTGGTCAAGCCGGACAACACGGTCGAGCCGCGGCCTTTGAAGGTGGGGCCGATCACGAAAGGGCAGGCTGTCATCGAAGAGGGTCTCAAGGCCGGTGAGCAAGTTGTCACGGCGGGTCACTATCGCCTTAGCCCTGGAGCGAGGGTCGAGGTGAAGAACGACATTGCCCAGCAGACCGCCGTCAAGGATTGAGGACATGGGCGGCATCTCGGCTCCATTCATTCGCTACCCGGTTGCAACCACCTTGGTGATGGTCGGGATCTTGTTCGTAGGCTTGATTGCCTATCCGTTCCTGCCGGTTGCGCCCTTGCCGCAAGTCGATTTTCCAACCATCCAGGTCTCGGCCTCGCTCCCGGGCGCCAATCCTGAGACGATGGCGTCCTCGGTGGCCCAACCGCTCGAGCGACAGTTCTCCCAGATCCCGGGCGTGTCGCAGATGTCCTCCACGAGCGCGCTCGGCTCCACCTCGATCACGGTGCAGTTCGATCTGAACCGCGACATCGACGCGGCCGCGCAGGACATTCAGGCGGCCATCAGCGCCGCCGGCGGCCAATTGCCCAAGAATCTGCCGAGCCCTCCCACCTATCGAAAGGTCAACCCGGCCGACACGCCGATCATGATCATTTCCGCCACATCCGACACGCTGCCGCTGACGGAGGTGGACGACAATGCCGACACCAAGCTCGCCCAGCAGATGAGCCAGATCGCCGGCGTCGCGCAGGTGATCATCGGCGGCGAGCAGAAGCCTGCCGTTCGGGTTCAGCTCGATCCGGCGAAGCTTGCCGCCAAGGATCTCTCGCTCGATGCGATTAGAGGGCAGCTGGAAGTTGCCACCGTCGACAGCCCCAAAGGAACGATCGACGGAGCGACCCGCAGCTTCACCATCTACGCCAACGACCAGTTGACCCGGGCCGAAGAGTGGAACGACGTCATCGTCGCCTACCGGAATGGGGCGCCCATCCGAGTTCGCGACATTGGCCAAGCGGTCCCAGGGCCGGAGGATGCCAGGAAAGCCGCCTGGGCCAACGGCAAGCGTGGCGTGTTCCTCATCGTGTTCAAGCAGCCGGGCGCCAACGTGATCGAGACCGTCGACCGGGTGAAGGCCGAGCTGCCGCGCCTTCAGGCGGCGATTCCACCCGCCATCAAGGTGGAGGTCCTGAGTGACCGTACCCAAACCATTCGGGCCTCCGTCAAGGACGTGCAGCTCACCCTGCTTTTGACCATCGGCCTCGTGGTCATGGTCATCTTCCTGTTCCTCCGCAAGCTATGGGCTACGATCATTCCAAGTGTCACGGTGCCACTCGCCTTGCTCGGCACGGCGGCGCTCATGTACCTGCTGGGCTACAGCCTCGACAATCTCTCCCTCATGGCCCTCACCATCGCGGTGGGCTTCGTGGTCGACGACGCCATCGTCATGCTGGAGAATATCGTCCGTCACGTCGAGGCTGGCGAGAGGTCCATGGATGCCGCCTACAAGGGCTCGTCGGAAATTGGTTTCACGATTCTCTCCATCAGCATCTCTCTGGTTGCCGTCTTCATTCCTCTCCTGCTCATGGGCGGCATTATCGGACGGCTGTTCCGGGAGTTTGCCGTGGTGGTGACGATGACAATCGCGGTCTCCGCCTTCGTATCACTGACGCTGACACCCATGATGGCTTCCCGCCTGCTCAGGCCCGAAGCGGAGGGGCAGGGCCATGGGCGTCTCTACAACCTCATGGAGCGCTTCTTCGCGGCTCTCGAACACGCCTACGAGCGTGGCCTCGACACGGTGCTGCGCTTCCGTTTTTTCACGCTCCTCGTCTTCTTCGCCACCTTGGGGGCAACAATCTACCTGTTCATGGAGATCCCGAAGGGATTCTTCCCGCAGCAGGACACAGGATTCCTGCAGGGCACCTCCGAGGCCGCGCAGGACATCTCCTTCCAGGAGATGATGCGTCGGCAGGAGGCGCTCGGCGAGATCGTGGGCCGCGATCCGGATGTCGCGAGCTACGCCATGCAGATCGGAGCGGGTGGCGGCGCCTCGACCACCAATAGCGGGCGCATCTACATCACCCTCAAGCCCAAAGAGGAGCGCCAGGCCTCGGCGCAGGACATCATTGCGCGGCTTCGCCCGCAGCTCGACAAGGTGGAGGGCGCACGCCTCTTCCTGCAGGCCTCACAGGACATCAACGTGGGCGGGCGCCAGTCGCGCACCCAGTACCAGTACACTCTTCAGGACGCCAATCTGGACGAACTCGATGAATGGGCTCCGAAGGTCCTCGACAAGCTGAAGTCGATTCAACAGCTGCGCGATGTGGCAACGGACCAGCAGACGGGCGGCACAACCCTGACCCTCACCATCGATCGCGATCAGGCTGCCCGTTTCGGCATCACGCCTCAACTGATCGATGACACTCTCTACAGCGCCTTCGGCCAGCGTCAGGTGACCCAATACTTCACTCAGCTCAACAGCTACCGGGTGATCATGGAGATCCTGCCGGAGCTTCAGGGGGAAACCGAGACCCTTGACCGGATCTATCTGACATCGCCGTTGACGGGCCAGCAGGTGCCTCTCTCCACCTTCGCCAAATGGACGACTCGCAAGACGGCGCCTCTGTCCATCAGCCATCAGGGTCAGTTCCCGGCAGTGACCATCAGCTTCAACCTGGCAGAAGGCGTGTCGCTTGGCGAGGCGACGCAGGCCGTTCAGCGTGCGGAAGGCGAACTCGGCAAACCTCCCTCCCTGGTCGGCAGCTTCCAGGGCAATGCGCAGGCCTTCCAGCAGTCGCTGTCCACCGTTCCGCTCCTCATCGGGGCGGCACTCGTGGTGGTCTACCTGATCCTCGGTATTTTGTACGAGAGCTATATCCACCCGATCACGATCCTGTCGACGCTGCCCTCCGCAGGACTCGGTGCGTTGGCGACACTGCTTCTGTTCGGGTTCGACTTCAGCCTGATCGCCCTGATCGGCATCATCCTGCTCATCGGCATCGTGAAGAAGAACGGCATCATGCTGGTGGACTTTGCTATCACGGCGGAGCGGGAGGAGGGCCTCTCAAGCCAGGAAGCCATCCGCAAGGCCGCTCTCCTCCGGTTCCGGCCTATCATGATGACCACCATGGCGGCGCTGCTCGGCGGCGTGCCGCTCGTGCTGGGGCATGGAACGGGAGCCGAGATCCGCCAACCTCTGGGTTACGCCATGGTCGGCGGCCTGATTGTCAGCCAGGCTCTGACTCTTTTCACCACGCCGGTGATCTACCTCTACCTCGACGGGCTCTCTGCGGCAGCCCGATCCTGGTGGTCAGGGACAGACGGGCTGTCGCAGATCGCGAGATGAAACCGAAGCCCATGTCACAGGCTGCAGAGTGACAGGCTCATGATCGATGCAGGAGAAGTACCCGTGCCTTTGAAAGGCCGATCCGCTCTGGTGATGGGCGGTTCGTCCGGCATCGGCGCCGCGGTTGCGCAAGCGCTTGCGGCGGCCGGAGCCAAGGTGGCGGTCCTTTCGGATCACAAACCATACTTCAGGGAGGATCACGTTTCAGGGGGCAGACCACGAAGGCTTGGATGATGCATCCGCGGGTTTCCCCCATCGTGTTGATCTGCCCATGGCATCACCCGCGACCTGGGCACGGCGACAAACTTCGGGCAGGGAGGCAGGCCGCCTGCGTGTGCGTTGCACTCACGGGGCGTCCCCTGCCGTATGCTTCATGACGCGCCGGGGAGCTGCGTGATCAGCTTGTCGAGGGTGATCGGATAGCTCCGCACGCGGATACCGGTCGCGTTGTAGACCGCGTTGGCGACGGCCGCGCCGACGCCACACAGCCCAAGTTCGCCGACACCTTTCGCCTTCATCGGTGAGGACATCGGATCGACCTCGTCGAGGAAGATCACCTCCTGGTGCGGGATGTCGGCATGGACCGGAACCTCGTAGCCCGCGAGGTCGTGGTTGACGAAGAAGCCGCGCCGCGTATCGACGGCGAGTTCCTCCATCAGGGCGCCTCCGACACCCATCGTCATGGCGCCGATCACCTGGCTGCGCGCCGTCTTCGGATTGAGGATGCGGCCTGCCGCGCACACCGAGAGCATGCGCCGCACGCGGGTCTCGGCAGTCGCGGCGTCAACGGCCACCTCGACGAAATGGGCCGCAAAGGTCGATTGCTGATGCGTCTTCCTGAGATCACCGAACTCGATCGTGTCCTCAGCGACGAGTTCACCATCGCTGGCCGCCTGGGCCAGGGACACGCGTCGATCACCCGACCGGACCTCGCCATCGGCAAAGACGGCGTCCTTGGAATTGAAACCAAGTCGCTGCGCGACCGTCTCGCGAAGCCTGACGCAAGCGGCATAGACACCGGCCGTCGCGCTGTTGGCCCCCCACTGGCCGCCCGAACCCGCCGAGACCGGGAACGAAGAGTCGCCAAGACGAACCGAGATCCTCTCGATCGGGAGACCCATCATCTCGGCGGCGGTCTGGGCGATGATCGTGTAGCTGCCGGTCCCGATGTCAGTCATGTCGGTTTCGACCGTGACGACCCCGCGGCGGTCCAGCCTCACCCTGGCACCCGACTTCATGGTCAGGTTGTTGCGGAAGCCGGCCGCGACCCCGATGCCTTTGAGCCAGCGTCCGTCCCGCACGGTCCCGGGACGGGCGTCGCGGGCCGCCCAGCCGAAGCGCCCGGCGCCGACGCGCAGGCATTCCACGAGCTGGCGATGCGAGAACGGCCGCTCGGGATTTCCGGGATCGACCTGCGTGTCGTTGATCACCCGGAACTCGATCGGATCGAGCCCGAGTTTGTCCGCCATCTCGTCCATGGCGATCTCGAGCGCCATCAGGCCGGGCGCCTCGCCCGGGGCCCGCATGGCGTTGCCCTCGGGCAGGTCGAGCGTCGCAAGACGGTTGCCGGTCAGGCGGTGGGCACCGGCGTAGAGCAGCTTGGTCTGGTCCACGGCGTTCTCGGGATCACCGTCTGGCAGGTTCCCTGACCAGCCCTCATGCGCGATGGCGGTGATCCTGCCGTCTCGCCCAGCGCCGATCCGGATGCGCTGGATGGTCGCCGGCCGATGGGTGGTGTTGTTCATGAGAAACGGCCTCGGCAGCGCGATCTTCACCGGCCGTCCGGCGGCGCGAGATCCAAGTGCAGCCAGGATCATGTCCGACCGGACGAACAGCTTCGACCCGAACCCGCCACCGATATAAGGGGAAACGACCCGCACGTTCGCCGGGGGAATCTTGAGTGTCTTCGCCACGTCGCCGACGCTCCAGGCGATCATCTGGTTGGACGTCCAGATCGTCAGCTTGTCGCCGTCCCAGGCGGCCAGGGACGCATGCGGCTCCATCATGGCGTGCGATTGGTCCGGGGTGGTGTAGGTCTCGTCGAGCCGCACGGCCGCCTCGGCGAAAGCCCTCTCGAACTCGCCGACCCTCACGTCGGACTCGGTCGGCCCGAGGCCATCCTTCTCGGCCGTGAGATCGAACCGGCCCTCGGCCTCCTCGTAGGTGACGTGCACGAGCGCCGCGGCGGCGCGGGCTTGCTCGAAGGTCTCGGCCACCACGACGGCAATGGCCTGATGGTAATGCTCGACCTCGGGGCCACCCAGGAGCGTTGCCGTGTTCCGCGACCCCTTCCCGAGCTGACCGGCCTCCTTGGCCGTCACGATGGTGACCACACCCGGTGCCGTGCGGGCCCGCGAGAGATCCATCGAGACGATCCGGCCCTTGGCGATGGTCGATCCGACCGGGTAGCCGTAAGCCAGCTTCGCATGAGGATCGTGCCATTCATAGGCATAGGTCGCGGCGCCCGTGACCTTGAGAGGGCCATCGACCCTGTTGACAGGCTGCCCCACGACCTTGAGCTGGTCGATCGGATTCGTTGTCTCCGGCTTGTCGAACTTCATGCCTCAGCTCCTCGCCTCGTCCAGTACGGAGCCGAGCGTCCGCTCGACCAACGGCACCTTGAATGCGTTCTCGTGGGTTGGTGTCGCGCCAGCCAGCAACCACTCCGCGGCAACCTTTGCGCCGCGCGGAAGCTCGGACTCGGCGGCCTCGACCCGCCAGGGCTTGTGCGCGACGCCCCCCACCGCTATGCGACCCGTGCCGTCCTGCTGGATGACGGCAGCCACTGACACCAGGGCGAAGGCATAGGACGCGCGATCACGAACCTTGCGGTAGAGATGCTTGCCGCCAACGGGCGCGGGCAGCGTGACCGCCGTGATGAATTCACCCCGTTCCAGCACGGTCTCGATCTGGGGCGTATCGCCGGGCAGGCGATGGAATTCGGCAACCGGGATCCGGCGCGTCGTGGCATCGGGCTTCACCGTCTCGACCGTTGCGTCGAGGACCCGCATGGCGACCGCCATGTCCGACGGGTTCGTGGCGATGCAGGCCTCGCTCGTGCCGACGATGCCGAGCGGGCGGGAGAACCCGCCGATGGCGGAGCAGCCCGAGCCTGGCTGACGCTTGTTGCAGGGCTGGGCCGTGTCATAGAAGTAGGGGCACCGGGTACGCTGGAGCAGGTTGCCGGCCGTGGTGGCCCGGTTGCGAAGCTGCCCGGACGCTCCGGCAAGGATCGCCCGCGAGAGCACGCCGTAGTCGCGCCGCACCCGCTCGTCGGCGGCGAGGTCGGTGTTGCGCACCAGCGCCCCGATCCGCAATCCGCCCTCGGATGTGGCCTCGATCGTGTCGAGTCCGAGCCCGTTCACATCGATCAGGTGCGCAGGCGTCTCGATCTCGAGCTTCATCAGGTCGAGCAAGTTGGTGCCGCCCGCAATGAACTTCGCATCGGGATTGGCCGCAGCGGCGGCCGCCGCCTGAACGGGCGACGTCGCACGCTCGTAGGTAAACGCCCTCATCCCTGCCTCCCGGCGACTTCGGTCATCGCCTCGACGATGTTGGAATAGGCGCCGCAGCGGCAGATGTTGCCGCTCATGCGCTCGCGGATCTCCGCATCGCTCAATGTGACCGGTTGCGTGAGGTCAGGGGTGACATGGCTTGGAATCCCGGCCTTGATCTCACCCAATACGGCGACACCGGAGCAGATCTGGCCCGGCGTGCAGTAGCCGCACTGGTAGCCATCGTGCTTGATGAAGGCCTCCTGCATAGGGTGAAGATTCTCCGGGGTTCCGAGACCCTCAATCGTGGTGATCTCCATGCCCTCGTTCATGATCGCGAGCGTGAGGCAGGAATTCACCCTGCGACCGTCGATAAGGACGGTGCAGGCACCACACTGGCCGTGGTCGCACCCTTTCTTGGACCCGGTCAGGTGCAGGTGCTCGCGCAGGGCGTCGAGAAGGGTCGTTCGGATGTCGATCTCAAGATCGTGGGACTGGCCGTTCACGGTCAGTGATACCTTTGTCAAGGCAGGCGCTCCGGCTAGGGATGGTTGGGCTTGAACCACAGCAGAGACCGCAGTCAGGGCCGCCAAAGTGCCACCGCCGACCATCAGGTCGCGTCGGTTGAGTTCCAGGTCATGAAGGATCGGCATGGTGGTCGATGCTCCTTCCATTCAGGGTCTGATGGCATGTCCCGGGCGTATCCGCCGCTTGGTTCGAGGACACACAGATTGGGCTCAACTGGAACGAGTCTAGGGTAGAGGCGGGCGAAAGATCATGCCCTAAAGCTGCATGCCCTTATGTTCAGGGCTTATGAATGGCCGATGAGACTGGCGCGAAGTCGTTGAATTCCGTCACAAAGCTCGACCAGTCCTGGCCCGCCCGGGGATCGGAATTGACCCGGGCTGGAGGTGTCACGATGTTGTGACGCTGCGCTAGGCGTCGACGATTTGGGACAAGGCTGGGAGCGCAAGGGTC
This sequence comes from Microvirga yunnanensis, assembly GCF_025460875.1. Lineage (NCBI taxonomy): Bacteria > Pseudomonadati > Pseudomonadota > Alphaproteobacteria > Hyphomicrobiales > Methylobacteriaceae > Microvirga > Microvirga yunnanensis. The sequence goes on along the minus strand of NZ_JAMXFI010000016.1, from coordinate 90,552 downwards.
GCGGGGTCGCGGGCCGACGGGATCAGGCCGAGCGGTGAGACGATGCGCTCTGGAGCCTCCTGCCGAACACCCCGGCTCCGAAGGGTATCGAAGCGGGCGGCATGGGTCCGGCGGCTTCCCAAAGCGCCGATGAAGAAGGCAGGCTGGGACGCTACCCTTTCCATCAACAAGGGATCCCAGCCGTGGTCGTGGAACAGGAAAATGGCCAAGCTCCCTGTCTCCGGCTGAATGAGGGTGATCGGGCGCCGCGCTTCCAGGAGTGCCGCTATGGGGGATATCAGGGAGCCTTTGGGTTCAGTGCCCTTGTTCTGGTGATCGGTGCCGCCGCCGCGGGTCTTTGTGCCGACCGGGTTCGATTGGATATCGCGGGACAGAGCCCAACAGCAGACTTGCTGCCGGCAGCGTGCTATATTCCGCTCCTGTCACGTGGGATTCGCGCTATGCGCCTTGTGGTCGCTCTTACTTTGCTCGTTATTCCATCCATGAGCGCCGCAACGGATTGGGCAAGCCCACCGACCTCCTTGAGCAGGACGTGCAGCGCTTCATCGCAAGTTGAAATCGGTGAGTGTATCGCGCAGGCGTACAAGAAGGCCGATGCTGCATTGAATGAGGTCTGGAAGAAGGCGCTTGCCACCATTCAGCCAACGGACGGCTTAACCCCCGACAGGGCACAGGAATGGCGAGACGATCTTATCGCCGCGCAACGCGCCTGGAACACCTTCAAGGATAAGGACTGCAGCGGGGCGCGCAGTTTCGAGCTTCTGGGCGGCTCCGGCACGAGCATCGCGGTGATCAGCTGCCTCTACGAGTACACGGTAACCCGCACGAAGGACCTCGAAGAGCGCTATCTGCAGTAATAGCAAATGTGACGAACAGACAACGTGGGCATCATCTCATCTGCACACGACGCTGCGCTGCTGGGCCGTGGCAGAGCCAAGGAGATTGCCCCTAACGAGCAGTCCGGTGGCGATCTCGACCCGCACCGGTAGGCTCTCGCCCACGGCGCTCAAGCGGCTTACTGCATCGACAAATGCCAGGCCTGTCCGCACCGGCTGCTCGGCCGCGACCTCCCAGTCCTGCGGGTTCCTGTCCCGGAACCGGAGCCTGAGGTGGATGAGGAGATCGACGACCTCCCCAATGAGGACGCTGTCATCCGTGAGCTGACCCGTTCGCTGCAACCACGGCAGCGGTGATGGAGTGCTCTGCGATGGATTGCGCTGCGTCCTGGCGGCCAGCTGCGTGAGCCTCGTACTCACCACAACCAGCATCACAGCAACTGCGGCTCCCCTCTCATAACAAATCGTATCAACCTGCTCCCAACGAAGCCCCTGATGCGCCCTCGAACCGTTTCATGGCGAACAGCGAAAGATCGAGTTTGCTGCTCCCCGTCGTTGCCAGGTCGGCCAATGCCTCTCCAATGACGCTGGCGAACTTAAACCCGTGCCCTGAGCAGGGAGATGCCACCACGACCTCCGGTGCCCCTGGAAGGATGTCAATCACGAAGTGCTCGTCAGGTGTGTTGGTGAACAGGCAGGTGGCGAGCCGCAGGGTCGGTCCATCGGCATCGGGGAACATGTGCCGGATGCCCTTGCGAAGCGCCTCTTCGTCAGCAGGCGTCGGCTCTCGGGAAAGCTCGTCGGCATGGCCGGTTTCGCGGAAGTGGTGGTAGAGCCCGATCTTGAACCCTGGGATGCCCCAGGTTGGGAACTGGTAGAAGTGACCGACCTCAGACTCGATGTTTGAAACCGGGAAGACGTCTGGCCGAAAAAACTCCGGCTTCCGGGGCAGGAACCAGCCCAGGACCTGGCGCTCCGGCACAGCCGTGCTCCTGAGAGCGGGAATGAGATCGGAAATCCAGCCGCCTGCGGAGACCACCACCTGTCCGGCCTCATAGCGGTCTTGATCCGTCACGACCAGCACCCGCCCGTTGGCGGGTTCGATAGCGACGACCTTCTCCCGTCCGTGGAGTTCGGCTCCGGCAGAGACGGCCAGGGATGCATGCGCCAGGATGGCGCGCTCCGATGCCACGAACCCTGCCTCCGGCTGGAAGACGGCGGCATAGTGGTCCGGGAGCTTATAACCGGGGAACCGTCGTGCGGTTTCACGAGCAGTGAGGACTTCATGCGCAAGATCATGCTCCCGGCACGCCGTCAGTGCACCTTGAACGATCCGGCTGTCTTCCGTCCCCCCATCGACGCCACCCGTGATGAACAGCAGTTGCTCACGGGTCTGCTGCTCGGCTTCCCGCCATAGCTCATAGGCACGGCGGAGGAGCGGGACGTAGTTGGGATGCTCAAAATAGGCGAGGCGGATGATCCTGTTCAGCCCATGGGAGGAGCCCATGCTGTGCCCCAAGTCAAACCGGTCAATGCCCAACACCCTCTGGCCGCGGCGAGCCAAGTGCCAGAGGGCGGCAGACCCCATGCCGCCTATGCCGATCACGATGGTGTCGAATGATTTCATAGTGAGATGCCCCATGAACGTTGGACAGATGGCAAAGCCAGCTTACCGGTTGGGGCTCACAGGGCAACGGTCATGTGCGATGTTGCAATGGACAATCGGTCGATCTGCATGACGTCCGGGAAATCGCCTTCGACAAGGGCATGATCGACTATATCCCTGCGGATCGGGATGAAGATGGGACTTTTTCTTCCCATATGGCAGACTGATGCATCTTGATGAGCATCCGACCTCTTGCACTGTGACCCAGCTGGATGAATGACCTCCACCAACAGATTGCTGATCTCGAATCCGAAATCGACGATCTGTCCGAGGCGGCAGAGCGCTGCCGGAAGAGCATGATCGTGGCACGAGTGGCGATCATAGCAGGTGTTCTGCTGGTCGGAGCGTCGCTCTCAGGGCTTGCGCGGACAGATGCTCTCGTTCTGGTGATCGGGATCGCTGTGACGCTGGTCGGGATCGGCCTCTTGGGATCGACCCGAGGTTCCTTAGAACACATCACCGGAAAAATCCGGGCATCCGAAGCCCGTCGCGACGGCATCATTGATGGAATGAGCCATCCGTCGGCGCAGGATCGCTAAAGCATCGGACGTGAAAAGTGGACTTGCCCTTTTGGGATCCATCCGATGCTTTCTTCTTGAATAAGAGCATCGGTCAGAACGGACCCAGCGGGCCGCGCCAGCGAAAACCGGATCCACTTTTCACTGGCGTGGCCCTTCGGGTCGCTGACGCGGCCCTCTGGGTCCGTCCGATGCTCTAAAGCCCCGTCGCAGGCCGCTCCAGGTGATGAAGGCTGTTCGGGCAAGAGCACATCAGTCACTGTTCTTGCGCCAATACCCGATCCACAATCCGGGCATGGCAATCTCCAGCAGGTGATTGTCAGTTCACGGAAGCAGACGCTTACGTCACCCCTGCGCCATCCCGTCCGTCCCTCCAGCGCAACGCCAGCATCAGTCGATGCGGCTGCCATTCCTCCGGTTCATCCTGCGGGATCGAGAAGGCGACGTACATGGGACCGTGGCCGTCGTGCGGCGGGATCGACCCACCAGGGCATCGCCGGTACGGTCGCGAGCCCAAGGCTTCCATTGAAACCCCTGACATCAATCAAAGAAACAGCCTGACACGCTAGCTTTGGAATTCCATAATGTTGACTGCCGGTCGCTTCGATGTAGGCGCAAAGTTAGAGTGTCCTGGTCCCGGATCATCAGGGCAGACGGCCGAAGCTTTCGAAGATCACATCGTAGAATCGTTCGGCATCAACATCACGGACTACGTAAGCGTTCTTTTGCCGGCTGGTCACACCCCACCAATCAATCACAGTCATCCCGGTTGTCAGAGGAGAGTTCGTCTCAATCTCGACATTCACATGGAGGCCCGAGAACAACTCGGGCCGCAGCAACCAGACAACTGTCGTCGGATCGTGCAGCGGAGCGCGGTTAGCTCCGTACTTCTGCCAATCAAACTGCTTGGCGTAGGTGAGGAGTCTCGCAAAGATTGGACCGACCTTGTTCCCCATCCTGCGGAAGCGTTCGATCCGATCAGCCGTTACGTGAGCCTTGTGGGTGACATCCAATAGCATCATCACGATGCGAGCGCCCGAACTCAACACTCGCGCGGCCGCTTCTGGATCCACGTAGCAGTTGAACTCGGCTGCAGGAGTCACATTGCCGCCTTCCGACAAAGCGCCGCCCATCCAGACGATCTGGTCAATCCGCCCGGCTACGCGTCCTTCCCGTTCGATCGCCATTGCCAAATTCGTCAAGGGGCCAAGAGCACAGATCGTGACGGACTTCGCTGGCCGGCTCATGACCTCTTGAATGATGAAGTCAGCCGCATGCTGAGGCTGAATAGGCATCGTCGGTTCCGGCAGATCGTATCCGTCGAATCCGGTCTTGCCGTGCACGTACTCAGCCGTGAAAAGCGGGCGGGCCAGAGGAGCCTCGGCTCCGGCGAATGCCTTGACATCCTGGCGCTCGGCGAGCTCCAGGATCTTGCGAACATTTCGGGCAGTATGATGAAGAGGAACGTTGCCGGCGACAGCGCAGACTCCAAGGACTTCAATCAGGGGAGAGCCCAAGGCCGTCAAGATGGCGACCCCATCATCTGGACCAGGGTCAGTGTCGATGATAACCTGCTTCATCCATTTGCGCTCACGAGCATCTCAGGCCTCTGCTTTCAGCAGATGCTAAGGCAAAGTTTAAGTGCAGCGATCCCTGCATGATTGTGACCGCCCACCCAGTTCCGTGAAGGGCCGAATGGGCGACTCTGCCACCCTTACTTCGGAACTCGTGCATTCCAGCTCTGCCAATCCGCTACGATCGTGTGAGCGAACTTGCCGCCAACCCGATACGCGTTCGTGACAGAGGGAATATAGCCGCCCGACTTTGCCGTCAGGGACTCCACAGGGGTCTGCCCTGATCCTTCCCGATCGAAGTTCGACGCGGTTCGAAGGATGGCGATCCGGTCGAAGTTGAGGAGATTGGCGTCCGCGCCGCGCCGCAGGGCCGTGAGGGTCGCATTATCCTCCTGCTGCGTGGTGCAATAGTTGGCCTCATCATTCGTGATCAGCTTCGCCCATGCCTCCATCCCGGCTCCGAGCTTTGAACCGTGCCACCAGGTATCCATGGAGATTGTATCGCAGATGCTCACGCGGGGTGCGGCATTCGCCGGAGCGGCTGCGTACCGCGCCCGGTAGGCTTTGGCGGCATCACCATCAGCCAGCTCTACGTCCCTCGTCAGGCTGTACGCCTTCTGCAGGAGTTCCTCGTTCAACCGGTAGACTTCGCTTCCGTACCTGAGCTCGACCTTCTCGCCCGGTCGACTCGCACCAATGGCGACATAGCCGGTGCTCCAGTCGCTGGGCATGTCGCGGGCGTCGATCGCATTCTGCAGGCCCCCATCGACTGCAAAGCGCGCCCAATGCGCTGATCCCAAGGTCCCATCGGCGGGATCAACACCGGCAATGCCGGCAATGAGAAAGTAAGTCTGCGAGAGGTCAAAACGGCCAGTGTAGATCAAAGCCGAAACAGAACTGGCCGCATTGGCATAGCCCATGCTGGTGGTCATCAGGCACAGACCGGCGTCAGTGCACGACACCTCGGGAAAGGCCTTGGACAGGCCAGGAACCGCTACTTTCTGCGTGAACCGCTCACTATCCAGCCAGGGCTTGGCCTCACCGGCAAACATGGTAATCACCATGACCTTGGGGCTGATGCGTTGGGAGGCTTCCTGTGCGGAGAGGGCCAGCGGGAGGCTCGCGGCCACAACGCCCAGAAGACCGGCTCCACATTGATGTAACATCATCAGCTCCTCACGTCTGCAATCGCAATGTCTCCCCAGCAGCCAGACGGCTATAGGGATGTCGGCTGGATCGGGTCTACCAAACCCAGCCGGATCGGGGCTACCGGAAAGTTCGATCTTGGTTGCTTGTCATGCAGGCAGAGCGCTCGTTGAGACCGCAACTCTGGCCATCGGGTGGGCATCTCAGCCAAGCTTCCATCGGTGGTTCAGGCTTGGATGGTCCCGGTCAGCCGTAGCACGAGGTCAACGCTCGGTCGGCAAGCTGGGTGACGACTCAGATGCCCCGCCACCCACGATCGCCAGCGCCGCCTTTCGCACAACCCACCGGCAGGGGATTGCCTCAAGTTCCGAGATACCACCGGACACCGAGCAAGATTACCGCCCCATCGACCCGTCTGCCCTTGAACATCTGCTTCATCCCTCAGGCAACTCAGGTCAGAGCCCGCGAGAGGGACAAGAAAGTTGCCGCAGAACCGAATTCCCCGGCCAACAGTGGGCCCAGCGCCCTCATGGTTGCAAGGCCAATCTCGCAACAGCGAAGGGTTCCAACTCGACCGAGCCCATCCGTTCCATCCGGTCGAGAAAGCCTGGATCGGCCGCCGCCGCCTCGAGGTCCTCAGCTGCCAGGATCGCCCCGTGGACACTTCCGACCCCTTCGATCGTGACGTGCTGGCGCTCGGCCGTGAGATTCGCAAGCCATAGCTCCCGACCCAGGTCCGACCGGGCGGCGAAGCCTTGCACGAGGTTGGGTGCAGAGATCTCCGTCGCAATCATCGCGCGTCCAGCCAATCGGGCAAGGCCACGCAGGATGTGAAAGACTGGATAGAGCCCCGGCTGAGCATCGAAAAAGGGTTGCGGCCAGGAGCGGCGTGCATGAACGGCGCCGAACGCCCCCACCAAGCCGCCGAGCGCAATCGCGGCCGCGCCGCCGCGCGCGAAATGCGAGAAATAGCCCAGGTTCCATGCCGCTCCGAGGAGGCCTCGCTGGCGTGGATCGTTGAAGTTCATGGCTTGCCGGATGTTGTGCGGGTTGGCCATCGGGGCTTCGCCGTACGGGTTGTCGCGCATGCCGATGGCGCTCGGCCCGACGACGATGGGCGTCTCACCCGCGATCGCGCGGGCGCTCCTGGCGATAAACGGGAGCGAGCCGAGCCCTTCCATGACGGAACGGTCATCCCCGGCATGGACAACCGCGCATGTCGTGAAGACCACGTAGTCGAGCAACTCTTTCGGTGGGCGCTTGCGGTTGAGCTCCGTGAAATAGCTGAACATTCCGCCACCGATCTCCGAGCCCGAAAACGCCCGACGGGCGGCCCGGTAGAGTGCGTCGAGCGGCGGGGATGGTGGCCAGACGCTGCCCGGCAAGGTGCATTTCAGATCGGGTGCGGGCGAAATCAGGACCACGCGGAACGGCGAGCCGAGCGACGCGGCCACCCGGCCGAGCTCCGCGACCTCGGCCTCCGCCGCGCTTTGCTCGACCGAGAGCACAACGGCCTCGAGCCAGGGCTCCGCGCCGAGATCGCGTGCGATCTCGACCGCCGCGCGCAGGCTGTCCGGACTGTGACCCTGACGGGGATCGTGGCGGCAGACGAGATAGAAACGCCCGATTTCGCTCAAACGATCGCGTGCCGCGCGGGCATCCTCCGCGTCGGCCGGATCAAGTCCGAGGCCAAGCCGCGGAGCCGGTCCCGCATCGCCGCCGAGGCGGACTGTGACCATGCCGCCCGTCGGGGCGGCCACGCTCCCGCGATCCTCAACCGTCACCGTGACGGATTGTTCGAGTTCGGTGCCGGCCGCGAGCCGGTATGGCCAGGGCAGGGCAAGCGGGCGCACATAGGTCTTGAACGAGGCGTCCGTCCAGTTGCGCTGATCCTCCATCTCGAAGGTGTCGCCTTCCATCCGGCAGGTGACCGAGAGACCCGGAGCGGCTTTGTGGGTCAGCGCGCGCAGATCCATCATCGGCTGGACGGGGTCGATCAGCTCCGGGAATGCGCCTTCGACGATCCGACCGTCGACATGCTCGATCCGGACCGCTTGGCCGGCCGCGTTTTCGGGGTGGAGCACCACGAATCCGGTGCGGTTCGTCTCGAAGTCCGTGGCCGCGCGGCCTTGTGCCCGAAAGGTGAGCCGGCCGTCACTCGTACCGGAGATCTCCGCCGAGTACCGGAACTCCTGGCGCTCGTCGGCTGCGACCGCATCGTAGGTGACGCGAAAGCCGCCGTCGGTTTCTTCGACGGACAGGTTCGAGATGCGCGGGTTGTAGGTGCCCCAGTCGGGGTTGCGCACGATGAAGGACACAGCACGCAGGAGTTCGTGGCCGCGATAGCGGATGTAGCGCAGGTTTCCGGCTTCGAGCTCCGCGTTGAGTGAGCCCGCGCGGAGGACGCGCGACGGCTCTACCTGCTCTTCGGTTCCGTAGAGCCGCACGGCGAGTGATACATTGCTGGACATATCGGACCTCCCTTTAGAATGCTTGGGCTGCTTGAATTCCTGGTCTGACTTTCGAACTGGTTGGCTTCAGCGCTTTGCGCGGACACTGACCAGTCTCTCGACCAGCAGCGCCAGGATGATGATCGCTCCGATGGCCGAGCCCTGCCAGAAAGGTGAGACACCCATGAGGTTCAGCCCGTTGCGGATCATCACCATGATCAGGACGCCGATAAGCGTGCCCACGATCGAGCCTCGCCCGCCGTAGAGACTCGCCCCCCCGATCACCACAGCCGCGATCGCGTCGAGCTCGAGCATGTTGCCCATCAGGGGATCGGCCGAGAGAAGCTGCGCGATCGAAAAGGTCACCGCGACCGCCGAGAGGGCGCCGGAGATCACATAGGGCAGCGTGCTGTAGAACAGGACGGAGAGGCCCGCGGCGCGTGCGGCCTCCTTGTTGGAGCCGATCGCGTAGATGGTGCGCCCTCCCTTGGTGTAGGTGAGATACGCGAAGGCGAGGGCATAGAGGACGAGGAGGAACGCGACGTTCGACGGGATTCCGAGGATCGAGGTATAGACGATGTTCGATAGGTCCGACGGGATATTCGAGATCGCCGTCTGCCCGGAGAAAATGTACGAGAGGCTTCGGGCGATCGCCATCATGCCGAGGGTCACCACAAATGCCGCGAGGCCGAAATAAGCGATCAGGCACCCTGAGACGAGGCCGATGAAGCCGCCCGCCGCGATAGCGCACGGGATGGCGAGCGGGATCGGTAGGTGCTGCAAGGAAAGGCCCAGGACAATCCCGCACAGGCCTGCGACCGACCCGACCGAAAGGTCGATCCCGCCGGTCAGAATGACGAAGGTCATGCCGACAGCCACGATGCCGACCACCACGGACTGATCGAGGATGTTGAAGATGTTCGTGCGAGTGAGGAAATACGGCGAGAGCAGCGACAATGCGATCGCGATGAGCAAAGCAAGAAGCGCCATCCGCACCTCGAGGCGGCCGAGGATCCGCCTAGCCCAACTGGCGCGGCGTGGCGCAGAACCGCCGGGCGGTTCGCGGGCGTCGGAGCTTACGAGGTCGTTCGTCGTCACTCTGTCCACTCCTGTTCAATCGGCGCTCATCAGAGCCTCGACGCGGGTTCGGATGAGCCGGGCGGAGGGGATGGACATCCGGCTGTCGACCGTCAGCCCGATCCAGCCGAAATCATGACCGCGCGGGCTGCGCATCGGGACCAGAACGGTGGAGAGAGGCACGTCCGCCTCGGCGACGAAGCCGTCTTGCCGCTCCATGAGAGCGCGGGAAATGCGGGTCTCCGCGATCCGCATGGCCTCTCCGGTCCGCAGACCAGGGCTGGGGCTGCCCGCGGCCTCCACGAGGTTGAGGCAGATGAGCTCATCGCTGTCGATGAGCACCCAGAAGGCCGCACCGCTGTGATCCGCCGAGATGGCATCGAGCAGGGCGGTGTTGCGCACCATGGACGTCCGCGGGGCGGCGAGCAGCGTGAGCTTCACTTCGTCGAGAAGAGCGCTCGGCAGATCCGCGATTGAGCGCCCGTCGCTGAGTACGACAATCCGGTCCGCTAGGCCGAGGAGCTCCTCGAAGTCGGAGGAGATCAGCACGACGGCCACGCCCTGCGAGGCGACCTCCCGCAGGATCGCATAAATCGAGGAACGAGTGCCGATGTCGACGCCCTTGGTGGGCTCGTCCAGGATCAGAACGGCAGGTTCGAGCAGCAGCCAGCGCGCGATGATGACCTTCTGCTGCATGCCTCCGGAGAAAGTCAGCATGTTCGTATCGAGGAGGCGGTCGGCCGGGAGTCCCAGCCGCTCCATGAGGCGCGCTGCTGCGGCCTCTCTCTTGCGGTAGCCATGGCCGAACCCACGGTAAGCGCCCAGATGCGCGAGGAGGAGGTTCTCTTTGACCGAGAGGTCGGGCACGATGTTCTGCGTGCGTCGATCTTCGGGGATGAAGCCGATTCCGTGGGCGATGGCCTCGGCGGGGCTTCGCGGTGCGATAGGCCTGCCTGAGAGTGTGATGGTGCCACGGGCTCGCGGGCGCAGGCCGAAGATCGCCTCCGCGGCCTCGGATCGGCCAGCCCCGACGAGCCCGCCGAGGCCAAGGATCTCGCCACCGCGCACGCCGAAGGACACGTTGACGACATGGGGCGGCGCACTGAGCCCTTCGACGGCCAGCAGAAATTCGCCAGAGCGGCCTCGGTCCGGCTCGCGCGCTTCTGCGGTGCGGGCGTAGATCGAACCGAGATCCTGGCCGACCATGTGGCGCACCAGGTCACTCTGGCTAAGCGAGGCCGTGTCCAGCGAAGCTGCGACGGTGCGTCCCTCCCGCATGATGGTGACGCGGTCGGTGATCGCGAAGACCTCTTCGAGGCGATGGGACACGAACACCAGGGCGTGGCCGTCTTGGCGCAACCGGTCCATGATCTCGAAAAGCCGCTCGACCTCGGACGGGCTCAACGACGCAGTCGGCTCGTCAAAAATGATGAGATCAGTGTTGAGCGCGAGCGCCTTGGAGATTTCGACGAGCTGGCGCTGTGCAGCGGAGAGATCGCGCACCTCCTGGTCGAGCGGCAGCATATGTTCGTGACCGAGCCGGGCGAGCAACTCGCGGGCACGCTGGCGCAGCCGGCCGCGCGAAAGGCGGCCAGGCCTGCCGAGCTCTGGCAAGAAGATATTCTCCAGAACCGAGAGATCGGGAGCGAGACTGGTCTCCTGCATGACGATCGCGATACCGGCTTCGAGCGCATCGCGCGTGGAGGCCACGCGGAGCGCTTGCCCCTTGAAGACGACCTCGCCCCGATCCGGGATCACATGCCCGGAGATGACTTTCGACAGGGTTGACTTGCCGGCGCCATTGGCTCCGAGAAGCCCGTGAACTTCGCCTGCCCGCAGTTCGAGTGTCGCGCCCTGAAGGGCGCGGGTGCGATCGAACGTCTTGTCAATGCCAGTTGCTTTGAGGATCTCCGAGGGCCGAACCCGGCTGAGCGCGTGCATCGTTGCAGATTTCCATTGCGTGGCGCGGCCCGGGGTCCGGGCCGGCCGAGCCTTAAGGCATTATTTCACCTCATTGGCGAACACCGTCTCTTTGACGGTAGGCAGGAGCTTCTCGATGTTCTCGCTGGTCACGACCAGGATCGGCACCAGAATTTCCTTCTCGGGTGTGCCCCCTTTCAGATGCTGCAGTATGGCCTCGCCGGAGCGCACCCCCATGAGATAGGGCTGCTGCATGCCGGAAACGACGATCTCGCCCTTCTTGAGGAGGTCGACGAAGTCCGGGATGCCGTCGAACGCCGCGACGAGAACCTCTCCCTGTCGCCGGGCGGCGCGGATTGCGCGTAACGCCCCGATAGCAGGCTGGTCGGTCTGGATGAACATGCCCCTCATATCGGGATTGGCGGTCAGCATGTCCTGCGTGAACTTGAAGGTCTCGTCGGCCGTGTACGACTGCATCTGCTGCAGGCCGGCATCCTTGGTGATTCCAGCCTCCGTGAGCGCATCCCGGAAGCCTTTCGTCCGGGCCTGGCCGTTCTTGCGGGCCTGGGAGATCGATACGATGCCGACCGAACCTCCCTGCCAGCCCTTCTTCTTCATGGCCTCGGCGAGGGCCTTGCCGACGCCGTTCGCGCCCTCGTAGTTGTCGGAGATGATGAATGACACGTAGTCGCCGCTGTTCGTTCCGATATCGGCGATGACGACCGGGATGTTGGCGTCCTTGGCGAGCTGGAGCACGCTGGGAGCGGTCGAGGAATCGGTAGGCGAGATCACGATGCCGGCCACTTTGCGGGCGATCGCATCCTGGGCATTGCGCAACTGGGTCTGAGCGTTGTTGGAGGAGTCGAGCGCCTGGTAGGCGTAGCCCTCCTTCTTGGCCGCGGCTTCGACGCCTTTGGAGAGGTAGCGCCAGAACGGCAGATCGAGGCCAGGCGTGAGATAGACGATCTCCTTTTCGGCCGCCCGGGCCGGCGCGCCGATGGCGGTCAGGCCAGAGGCCAAAGCAGCGGCGGCCACCAGGGCCAACAAACTTCTTCGCTTCATCATGGTTTCCTCCTCCGTTTGCTACACCCCGACCGGGGGCTTAGAGCCTCGGGGGGGCACAGAAGCAACCCACGGTGGGGGGGGGCGGCGCAGAGGGGGAG